>JAGWQR010000349.1 GCA_028869975.1 Alphaproteobacteria bacterium
GCGCATTGCCATGTCTTTGGCCCGATGGCGCAATTCCCGTTCTCGCCACAAGCCAAATATCTCCCCGAAGATGCCGGGCCGGACATTCTCTTCGCGCTGCGCGACCATCTCGGCTTTGCCCGTAATGTGATTGTGCAGGCGAGTTGCCATGGCACCGATAATGCGGCGACATTGAACGCGATTGCTCAGTCGAACGGTAAGGCACGCGGTGTCGCGGTAGTCGATCCGGCGATCAGTGACGCGGATTTGGCGGCGCTGAACAGCGGCGGGCTGCGCGGGGTGCGCTTCAACTTCCTCAAGCGGCTGGTCGATGATGCGCCCAAGGACAAGTTCCTTGAGGTGGCAGCACGCTTGCCGGAGGGCTGGCATGTCGTGATCTATTTCGAGGCTGATATTCTGGAAGAGATGCGCCCGTTCATTGCCGCGATCCCGGTGCCGGTCGTCATTGATCATATGGGACGCCCGGATGTCACCCAAGGCCCGGATGGCGCGAATATGCGCGCATTCCGCAGCCTACTCGATTCGCGCCCTGACATCTGGTTCAAAGCCACGTGCCCGGACCGGCTTGACGTGGCGAATGGCGACCCCTGGGATGCGTTCGCGCACGCCGTTGCGCCGCTCGTGGCGGATTATCCTGACCGCTGCCTGTGGGGCACCGACTGGCCGCACCCCAATATGGAGAAGAACATCCCTGATGACGGTCATCTGGTCGATATGATCCCGCGCATCGCGCCCACACCCGAACTCCAGCGCAAATTGCTGATCGATAACCCGATGCGACTGTACTGGCCGGAGGATATTTGAGCGGCGACCCCAGGCACTAAAATCTGCTGGGCTCAGCAGCCGCACGCAGCCGCAAGCGCCTTAGATTCGCCTAGAGGGCTTCAAAGCGCGCAAAGCTGGCGTTCATCCGTGCTGTATCAGCTTGGCGGCCTGTAAAAATCTCGAAGGCTGCCGCTGCTTGATGCACGGCCATGCCTGCACCCTCAAGGATTTTGCTGCACCCCCTAGCCCTTGCTTCGCGTAAAAAACCTGTTTCAAGCGGAAAATAGACGACATCCGCAATCCAGTGATGTGCGCTGATGCACGCAGCAGGCACGGGCAGACCCGGATATTTAGCCATGCCGACCGGGGTTGCATTGATAATGCCTGCAGCTTCGCGTGTTGCGACAACAATATCCTCACCCGCACGCACCCGATCACCATAGAGTTTACCAAGATTTGTACAAAGCGCCTGACGTCTGGTCTCGTCATTATCGAAAATCGTCAAATGACCCAGGCCGAGCGCCAGCAATGCGTGGGCGGTAGCAGCCCCTGCCCCGCCCGCACCAATCTGTACGGCCCGGTCACCCTCAATCTCACCCAACCCTTCGCGTACACTCTGGGCAAAACCGGTCAGATCGGTATTATAACCACTGAATTTTCCGTTACGGAAAGCTATGGTATTGACAGCACCTACCTTGCGTGCATCATCCGACAGATCATCAAGATAGGCTATCGCCGCCTGCTTGAAAGGGAAGGTGACATTGATACCGTCAAATCCCTCCCCCGAAAGCCGCTCCAGAAGCCGGGGCAGATCGCCATCTGCCCAGCCCCGCGCATTGAAGTCAAACAAGGTGTAGCTCAGATTCATATTCTGAGCACGTCCTTCCTCTTCATGCATCCAGGGTGAACGAGACGCGAGAATATCACGTCCCGCCAATCCAAGTTTGAAAGCGGAATCTCTCATGCACTATCTCAACTGACCAGCCAAAATCCTGCTGCCCCGGCTGAGGGGGCAGCAATCCATGTTAACTCAGAACTTGATCTTGGCACCAACATAAAACTGACGACCAATGAAATCGAAAACCGACGGATCAGCACCGTTTTGCGAGCTACTCACGACAGGCGGCTGCTTATCAAACAGATTGTTGATCCCAAAGCGCATTTCGAATTTCTTGGCGATTGTCATGGTTGAGAACAGATCGAACAAATCATATTCCGGCACCCCGGCCTGAACGGCATTAGGCGTCAGCACCGCTGAAATATCCTGCATTGCCGCCTGATAATGCCAACGCAGACCAAGCCCGAAAGCATCTGACTTATAGCCCAGTGTTGTCAGCGCTTTCCAATGGGGAAAAGAGGACCCAACCGTATTGGTGCCGGCAAAATCCTGGAATGCACTGCCCGCCAGGGTCTGAACCATATAATGCGCCGTGTATCCAATATCCGAAGACAGATATATACGACCATGTGCCGCATTATGCACGCGCCATCCCCAGTTCACCTGGATTTCAATACCGTCCGTCTTTAGGCCGCCCTGATTGAGATAAGGTTCGGCAATGCCCACGAGTTGGCCATTCGCATCCCGCTGGATCAGCGAGCAATAATAGTTTGTCGCTGCATAGCTCGGGTTCGAGCCATCAAGATTGAAACATTTGGACAATGTGGTCAGGCCAGCAAGTTTGCTGATTACATTGCTGATGTTGATATTGTAATAATCCACCGAGAGGTTGAAATCCCGGAAGAACGGATTTGATACCTTGGGTGACCACACCGCACCAATATTATACGTATTGGCCTTTTCGGGGGTCAACGCAGTGTTCCCCTGAATGAAGCCTCCGGTTGCCGTTGTTTGGAACTGATAGGTGCCCGCCACTGCCGCCGGCACACCCAGTGCCTGACAGAGACTCGCGACCTGCGCGCCGTTGGCTCCGGTCCGTGCGGTTGAACGCACATCGCATGGATCACCTATCGATGTTGGCGGGGTACCAATCACTACTTGTTCACCGGCCAGAGGCGAGTAGAGCTCACCAATGTTCGGCGCGCGGACGGCCCGCTGGTAACTGCCCCGGAAGAGGAGCGAACGCACAGGACGCCAGCGTGCATCGCCTTCATAGGTGGTGGTGCCACCCGATGTGGTATAATCCGAATAGCGGATCGCACCGCCGATCCCGAGTTCTTGCGCAAACGGCACATCCTTGAGCAGCGGCAAGTCAACCTGCGCGGCGACTTCCTTTACGCCTATGGCATGTTCAGCCACCGGCGACGACGCAATCACCGCTTCGATATTACCCGCAGCCAGATCAGCAGAGGGATCGAAACGATAGGTGTTGCGGCGATAGGCGGCCAGAACGGCGAGGTGCGCATCGCCCCCCGGCAGCTTGAACAGCGGCCCATCGAGCAAGGCCTGTGACTGGAACTGGGTCATGGTTTCCTGATTCAGCTCAGTTGTGGTCATGTAAGACTTACAAGCCGATGACAGGCTTTCGGCATTGGCCAGGCCAAAGGGATCAAACCCGCCCGCACAAATCGAGTTGCCACCATCGGGCGCACTTAGCAGAGACTGTACTCGGCTTTTGAGGACGGCATTATTCATATACTGGTCGTGCTTGGTCTGGTCATATCCGGCATAGGCATCCCAGTTCCAGCCATGACCCAGATCACCTTTCAGGCCACCAAGAAACTGGTAGGAATAATATTTCTCATCCCAATTCTTGTATGGCAGTTCCCAATAGCGGCCATTCCAGAGGAAATTGGCCGTCGGGTTGGGGCGCGATGCCAGAATGGTTTGCAGCGCTGCCGGAATGAACGGATTGGTGACCGGGATAGTCGTCAGGTTATTGAGCTGGGTCAGACTTGATCCGCTCGCTGTGTTCACCTTGTCATCAACATACATGAACTGGCCATATGCCGTAACCCCGGGGGCCACTTCATAATCGGCCTTGGTGAAGATGGTCGTCCGGTTGAGCGGATTGAGCAACTGGGTCTGCAAACCCACCGGCATACGCACATTGCCACCCAGAATAGCCCAGTATCCCGTCGTCGGGCCCTGATAATTCTGTGCGCCGGTCTGCGCAAAAAGCGAGCCATTGTCGTTAAAGCCAAGGTTGATGGTGTTTTTCACCGCGCCTGGTGCAAAGCCATAGCTGCCAAAGACGCTGTTATAGGCAGCCTGGGTCGGCAGGTTGTTGGCCGAAGGCACAAATGTCCCCTGACCCAGATACCCCGAGGGCACCTGATGCGCAAAGAAATCCGGGCGATCCGCACCCGACAGGCCGCCGCGATTGGCATAGCTCACAGCGACCAGAATGTGGCCGCGCCCTTGCGCGAATTTGCTGCCCCAAGTTGCCGAAAGATCGGCCTGCTTATAGTCGCCCTTTGCAGAAATTCCGGCCTGCCCATCGAGCACAACCCCGTCAAGCCAGGGGATCGTCTTGAAATTGACAACACCGGACATGGCATCGGAACCATATACCGCCGATGCGCCGCCGGTGATGGCCTCGACATTGCCAACGATCGATTCCGGGATGAAGTTGATGTCCACATCACCGGCGATGTCGGCCAGCGGCATCCGCTTGCCATCTAGCAGCACCAGGTTGCGGTTTGTGCCCAGACCGTGCAGGTTGATCGTCACATGGCCACCCGTGCCCTGACCGCCGGTGCCGGCCGATCCCGCCGGAGTAAAGCCGGGCAATTCGTTGAGCGCGCTTTCCAGCGTGGGCTGCCCGCTTTGTTGCAGCGCTTCGCTCGATACCGCCACAATCGGGCTGACCGATGTATTGTTCGGGCGCCGGATAAGCGAACCCGTAACAACAATTTCAGGTTCGGCGTCTGCTGACTGCTTTGTATCTGTGCTCTGCGCCAGAGCCGGTACCGCCATCGCGATCATCGATACACCAAGCGCAAACCGTGCCAATGTGAATTTCATACTTTCCTCCCTCGGTTATCAATAATATGAACTAAACAGTACATACATAAATGTACCGAATGGTACATGTCAAGCGCAAAATTAGACTCGTGAATGGCGGCCGATCAAAACCACCGCAAACGAGGCCAGAGCCAGCGGTATACAAAAGGTCATGAACAGAAAAAACAGCGGCATGCCAGTGGTCATCAGAACCCCCATCAGTTGCGGGCCGATAATCCCCCCCGCACGACCCACGCCAACAACCCAGCCAATCCCGGTGGCGCGCACCTTTTCAGGGAACAGCCTGGCCGATAGAGGCCATACGCCGTTGAAACCACCCTGCAATGTCACTCCGATCATAAAGGCAACGAGCAGCGTCTCCGCTACAGCCATTTTCACCCCGCCAAACACCAGCATGGCCAAGATTGCGCCGCTGAAAAGGGCTGGAATGAGGCGGGTCAGCCTGATTCGTGTTGCCAGCAGACTCATTGAAAAAGTTCCCACAAATGCCCCGGAATTATACAGGGCACCCGCGTAAATGGCGTTGGTCGGGCTCAGTCCGGCAGCGATGCTGAGTTTGGTTATCCATGATACTACCACGAATAGCACCATCAGCCCCAGAAAAATTGTTGCAAACAACAATAGGGTGGCACTGCGGATTTCCTTGGCAAAAAGCTGCGCAATCGCTTCACTGACACGCGCCTGCTGCTTGTGGCCTGCTTTGTCATCGCGCAGCACCAGCCAGGACAGCGGCAGCATTACCAGCGAGAGCAGCCCTGCATCGAGAAGCAGCGTTTGCCAGCCCATGCCATGCAGAACCCGGGCTATCACCAGTCCGGTAAACACGGCCGCAAGCGGATAGCCAGCCTGAATCAGACCAACGCCGAAATTTTGCCATGGCCCGGCCATCGCTTCAGCGCCAAGCGCCGCCATGGCGGCAAGCGCTGCACCTATACCAATCCCCACAATAAAACGCGCCAGCATCAGCATGGCGACACTGTGGATCAGGCCACTCGCGATCATGCCACCGGACATCAATGCGAGCGCCAGCAGAATGATATTCCCGCGTCCATATTTGTCGGCCTGCGGGGCCAGCAAAAGCCCGCCAACCGCCATGCCTGCGAGACCCGCGCTAAAAATGCTCCCCATGATGTCCGAAGGGATATGCCAGTTATTCTGGATATCCGGCGCCAGATAGGAAAGGATATTGACATCCATCCCGTCGATCATGTTGATCGCAAAGCAAAGGACAACAATCAGCCCGCGCACCATGGTCGGGCTGGCGCAGCCAGCAGCAGTGTTCATCGGGTTCCTCCTAATCTCCAACCTGTACTTTTTATATTTCAGAGCGTGTGAACATGTAGCGGGTGCAGCACATGCGTATTCGCACCTACCCACGCCATGATGATCGCAACAATCTGCTCCAGGCGATTTTCGCGCGCGTGCTTTTCGCTCATGTCAAAACCGAAATTGAGTTTTACCGTATAGCGATTGGAGACATTGTAGAAGCAAAGCGCACTGATCGTCACATGCAGGTCGAGCGGCTCGATGCCGCTGCGGAACACTCCCTGTTCAACCCCTTTTTCAAGCAAAGTTTCCAGTACCGCCACTACTGACTCATTGCGGGCGCGCATGCCCTTCACTTGCGCAAGATGCGCGCCATGATGAATGTTCTCGTTCATGACGAGGCGCACGAATTCCGGGTGGCTGTCGTGATAGTCAAAACTGTGCCGGATAAGCGCCTCAAGCCCCGCGCGCGGCGCAAGTTGCGCAAACCCACCGGATACTTCAAGGCTGCGCACCTGCTGGTATGCTTGCGCCAGTACCGCGCGGTACAACTGCTCCTTGCCGCCGAAATAATAATAGATCATGCGCTTGGACGTGTTTGTCTGCGCAGCGATTTCATCGATTCGAGCGCCCGACAGCCCCTTGAAGGCAAACTCGCGCGTGGCCACCTCCAGAATATCGCGCCGCACCGCTTCGGGATCATTCGTACGGGTTGCGTCCTGTTGCAGCTTCGATGCGCTCATTTGGTACCCTTCAAGGTCAAGTCTTGTGCCAACGTCTCCATATTGCAGCTATTTATCAAGCACTTGATGAAAAAAATCGAACGTTGCATTGGTGGCCAGCAGTGTTGCCGCGCGAGTCTGGGCAGGCGAGCTACCGATAAAGCTATGGTTGACGCCGGGAATATAGATCGCTTTTACCGGTACTCCCGCAGCGCGCATCCTGGCTTCCGCTTCTTTCGATTGCGCCACAGGCACGGTCGTATCCGCCTCGCCGTGGATCATAAGGAATGGCGGGTTCCCTTTGTGAATATAGCTGACAGGGCTGGCTTCGGCGATCCGTTCCGCCGGGCAGGTTGCAGGTTGGCAATGCAGGAACTGGTTTTCGGCATAGCCCACTTTCGGATTCGTGCTTTGACGTGCCATCAGCGGCGCCATATCAAAAACGCCATACCAGGTCACAGCCGCCTGTACACATTCCGAGCCTTGCGGCGCATTCTTGTCAACGTCAAAACCCCGATAGCCGCACGACAGCGCCGCAAGCGCCGTCAGATGCCCTCCGGCTGATCCACCCCATAACCCGACCCGCTGCGGATCGATACCATAACGCGCCGCATGGCCCTTGAGAAAACGCAGAGCGGCCCGTGCGTCCTGAATCTGCGCGGGGAAAGGTGCTTCACCAGACAAACGATATTCAAGCGATGCCACGACGAAGCCCTCGGACGCCAGACGGGCCAGCACATTGGGAAAATCGGTGAGTGCACCGGAATGCCGGGTATGCCCCATAAGCCAGCCACCGCCATGGATATACAGGATCAATGGCTTAGGTCTGACTGATTTGGGGGGCGTGTAAATATCGACAATCAGGGGTCGATACCCGGGTAAAACTGAATAGACTACATCGGCATGGCCGGTCACGCCGCCAGGAAAATGATTGATTCGTTCCGGATAACGATCCTCAAGTACAGGTTTATCGGCAACCGGAAAAATACGCTCGCGCGCGCTCACAGGCGTAGCACCAAGCCCTGCGAGCGCCAGCAGTGATACACAGATTTTGTTCATTATCCTTCTCCTTGTTCTGTCCCGGCCTTGTAGCGCGATTGTGCAGCCAGCCGGATGGTTGCATTCGCCGCACCATAAGCTTGATAGTCGCGGCGTTCGACGACCTCAAAAAAGATGCGCTTGCCGAAGGCGCGTGTGTAAAACTGAAAATATTCGGCGTCGCCATCACGATCATAGAGGATATTGCCCGTGCGCAGGGACGCAAGCAATCCCGCATCAAGACCGAATCGCGCCTCGACATCTTCATAATAATTTTCAGGGATTGGCAACATGTCCAGTCCGTTACGTTCGGCGGCGGCGGCGGCGGCAAAAATATCGTCGCAGGTAAAAGCGATATGCTGCACCCCAGCACCCAGATAATTATGCAGGAAGCGAGATGACAATGTATCCTGCCCCAGAGCGCCGTTGAGCGTGATCCGCAGCGCCTTGTCAGGTGATTCAACCGCCTGAGAGAGCACTAGGCCGAGCGGATCGGCAATCTCTACTTGCGGGGTTTTGGACACATCGAACAACGTAATATAATACAGCAGCCAGCTCAGAAACTCATGATAGCGCATGGTCTGTGCAACATGATCCACGCCGCGCAGACCCAACGGCGTCGTCGGCATTTCCGCATCCAGCGGCATAAATTCATGGCCCCAGACATGCGCTTCATCTCCGGCCGGGAGAAAATAAATCAGGCTGCCACCCACGCCCTGCACGGCGGGAATCTGAAGTTCGTCAGGCCCGACCGCTTGTGTGAAATGCGGAATGTCGAGCGCCTCGGCACGATGCAGCGCAAGCGGCACATCCTGCACCGAGAGGCCGATCGCGCAGACCGATCCGCCATGCACTTCATCAAAACTATGAGCGAAACCTTCCGGCTCGCAATTGATAACGATATTGATGCCGCCCTGCTGCCAGCGCGTGACCGCCTTGTGAATATGCTGACCGGTGCGCGTAAACCCCAGACCACGCAGAATTGCCGTCAGTGCAATCGCTTCATCTCCGGTCGCGGCAAATTCGATAAACGCAATCCCGCTCACTGCTGCCTTGGGCGGCAAGCGCATTGCGATCGATTGCTCCGGGATTGAATCAACCATCACCCGCAGTGCCCGGACGCCATCAGTCGCGACACCCGTCGCCGAACCTTCCCGGAAACGATCATTGAATATTTCCAGCGACCAATAGCCCTGATAGCCGATGCGACTGACGGCTTCGGCCCATTCAGTCAGTGCAAAATCCCCCTGACCCGGCATACAGCGGAAATGTCGCGACCAGTAAAGCGGGTCCATATCGAGCAGAGGCGCATCCGCAACCTGAATGATGAAGAGCTTTTCAGCGCGAATATCAAGAATGCTCGATGACGGCACCCGCCGTGACAAGGAATGAAAGCTGTCCAGAATCAGGCCAATATTGGGATGATTGACATCGCGCACCAGCCCCCATGCATCGCGATGATCGTTAACATGCCGGCCCCAGGCCAGCGC
>JAGWQR010000350.1 GCA_028869975.1 Alphaproteobacteria bacterium
GGGCTGCGAGGGCGCGCATGGCGTCATCATCCTCGGGCCGCGCTCGGTTGAGCGGCTGGAAAGCTATACACCCGCCTGGCCGCTGCCCAAAATTTTCCGGCTCATGTCCAAGGGCAAGCTGGCCGAGGGTATTTTCAAGGGCGAGACGATCAATACGCCCTCGATGCTCTGCGTCGAGGATGTGATCTTCGCGCTCGAATGGGCCAAGCGGATCGGCGGGCTTAAAAGCCTGATCGCACGTGCTCAGGCGAATGCGGAGGCGCTCGACAAGCTGGTGCAGGCGCGCGACTGGCTCGACCATCTGGTGGCTGATCCTGCGATCCGCTCGACCACCTCGGTGTGCCTGACGGTAGCGGGTGCGGATGCTGACTTTATCAAGCAATTCGCCGGATTGCTCGAAAAAGAGCACGCCGCTTACGACATTGCGGGCTATCGCGATGCTCCGCCAGGTCTGCGCATCTGGTGCGGCGCGACCGTCAATACCGCCGATATTGAGGCGCTCGGCCCCTGGCTCGACTGGGCCTGGACTTCGCTCAAAGGCTGAAACCTGCTCCGGTGCAGGCCGGAGTCTAACGCACTCAAAATCTGGGCCCCCCGCCTTCGCGGTGGAACGTCCCACTGGAGACAAGAAATGACCAAACCTCGCGTACTTATTTCCGACAAAATGGATCCCAACGCCGAAGCGATCTTCCGTGATCGTGGCTGTGATGTTGATGTCATCACTGGTGAGAACCCAGAGCAGCTCGCCGCCCGTATTGGCGATTATGATGGCCTTGCCATCCGCTCCTCAACCAAGGTGACGAAAGCGATCCTCGATGCCGCGACCAATTTGAAGGTTGTTGGCCGGGCCGGGATCGGCGTTGACAATGTTGATATTCCCGCCGCCTCTGCGAAGGGCGTGGTGGTTATGAACACGCCGTTTGGGAACAGTATCACCACTGCCGAACATGCGATTGCGCTGATGTTCGCACTGGCGCGCCAGCTCCCTGAAGCCAATGCGCAGACGCAGGCGGGCACATGGCCCAAGAACGGCTTCATGGGCGTGGAAGTCACCGGCAAGACGCTGGGCCTGATCGGCGCGGGCAATATCGGCAGCATTGTGGCGGCGCGCGCGCTCGGCCTCAAAATGA
>JAGWQR010000004.1 GCA_028869975.1 Alphaproteobacteria bacterium
AGTTGATGCGTCTGGCGATACTTTCCTCATTGGTCAGGATCATGCCGCCGCGCGGGCCGCGCAAAGTCTTATGCGTCGTTGTTGTGCAGACATGCGCGTGCGGCAGCGGTGACGGGTGCGCGCCACCTGCCACCAATCCGGCAAAATGCGCCATATCGACCATGAACAGCGCGCCCACCGAATCGGCAATCGCACGGAAGCGGGCAAAATCAATCTGGCGCGGATAGGCCGAGCCACCCGCAATGATGATCTGCGGTTTATGTGCTTTTGCTAGCGCCTCCACCTGGTCAAAATCGATCAGGTGCGTGTCGACGCGCACGCCATATTGCACTGCGTTGAACCATTTGCCCGACATCGCGGGCTTGGCGCCGTGCGTGAGGTGCCCGCCTGCATCAAGGCTTAGCCCCATGATCGTGTCACCAGGCTTGGTGAGTGCGAGCATCACCGCGCCATTCGCCTGCGCACCAGAGTGCGGCTGCACATTGGCGTGAGCGCACTCGAACAGCGCTTTGGCGCGCTCGATCGCCAGCATTTCAACCTCATCCGAGGGCGCGCACCCCTGATAATAACGTTTACCGGGATAGCCTTCAGCATATTTGTTAGTGAACACCGAACCTTGCGCTTCAAGCACTGCTTTCGAGACAATGTTTTCCGATGCGATCAGCTCGATCTGGTTCTGCTCGCGCGCCAGCTCGTGGCGCACCCCGGCAAACACAGCAGCATCGCTCGTTTCAAGATTTTGTGAGAAAAAGCCGCTACTACGGACCGTTTCAAGAGTGGCTGTATTCATTTTGCTTCCTCCGGTTTACCCAATTTTTTAACCCGCGATGCGTGGCGATCACCAAGAAATTCCGTCACCAGAAATACCTCGATACAGGCCTTGGCCATTCCAACCCCGATCAGGCGCGCGCCCATGGCAATGACATTGGCATCATTATGCTGGCGCGCGAGCTGCGCCGAAAGTGGCTCCGACACCAGCGCGCAACGCGCTTTCGCTTCCCTGTTGACCGCAATCGAAATACCGATCCCCGAACCACACAGCGCCACACCGCGCTCCGCTGCGCCCGATGCTATTGTTGCACCCAGCTTGTAGCCATAATCGGGATAATCGACTGAATCCGTCCCATACGGGCCGAGGTCATCAACGCTATGCCCTTCCTCGCGTAACCAGGTCACCAGTTCCGACTTCAGGTCAAAAGCAGCATGATCGGATGCAATGGCAATGCGCATGGGCAAGCACAATCCTTGGCGCGTGTTGATGGAGTTGACCGTATTAGCGGTGTAAACACTCTCTGACTAGGGGCTATTATGCCGCAACCCCTGAGGCGTCTTGATCGGTACAACCTGCTGAAAATCACCAAGCCCGCACGTCGCGCCCTGCATCAGCGGCGGATATTCAAGCACAGTGATCGTATCGACAGCGCAATAATCATTTGTCCAGCTAGTGTGTTCAAAGCGTTGCTCAAAGCCCAGATTAGGGCAGGAATAAGGTAAAGTATTGCGATAAATTTTTCCGCCAATCATATGAAAATCAATCACTTTGTCGCTTTGCACTTCGGTACTCATCACCTGATTAAGCGGAATACAACTGACCGGTTTGCCAATAGGGGTAGCAGGCGGCACCGGGTCAGTCTCCGGCTTGGCGTATGCGGATGTGCTGAGGGCGGCGATCAGCACTGCTAAGAGAAATGAGATGCGCATGTTCCTGTCCTTAATCCCGATATTATCTGATGTTGCCCTGCTACACCCCTTTCCCTGACTTGAATCTGAATATCTTGTCGTTGAAAGCGCACAAATCGACAACCAGACAGCGCCAGCATTCCGGCGTGCGTGCCCTGCAGACATAGCGCCCGTGCAGGATCAGCCAGTGGTGCGCATCGCGCCGGAACGGGTCTGGTGTAGCCTTGTCGAGTGCTTTTTCTACCGCAAGCGGGGTTTTGCCGCGCGCCAGTCCGGTGCGGTTCCCAACACGGAAGATATGCGTATCCACCGCGAATGTCTCCTCTCCCCAGGCGGTGTTGCGCACGACATTGGCGGTCTTGCGTCCAACCCCGGGGAGTGCCTCCAGAGCCATTTGATTATTGGGCGGTACCCCGTCATAGTCGCGAATGAGGATTTCCGACAACGCAATCACATTTTTAGCTTTAGTGTTATATAAGCCAATTGTTTTAATGTAATTTATTAACTTTGTCTTACCCAGCGCCACCATCTCTGCGGGATTTTTGACCTGCGCAAACAGCGCCCGTGTTGCCTTGTTAACGCCGACATCGGTTGATTGCGCGGAAAGCACGACGGCGACGAGGAGCTGATACGTGTTTTCAAATTCCAGTTCGGTGCGCGGATCGGGGTTGGCCTCGGCGAGACGCGAATAGAAGTCGATGACATTTGCGCGCTTCAAAGCCCAAGCACATCCTTCATCGTGTAGCGCCCCGCCGGTCTGCCGATCAGCCATTGCGCCGCCTTTATCGCCCCACGCGCGAAGATGCTGCGGTTCTCCGCGCGGTGTGCGAGAATCAGCCGCTCGCCCTCGCCTGCAAAAATAACATCATGATCGCCCGCAACCGAGCCACCACGCAAGCTCGCAAAGCCAATTTCGCCCCGAACACGCTTATGATTGCGGTCAATCGCCTTGTGTCCATCGAGTGCAATGCAACGCGCCGCCGCCGCCGCATCTCCAAGCAGGAGCGCGGTACCCGAGGGGGCATCACGTTTATGCATGTGGTGCATTTCAAGGATTTCCACGTCCCAGTCCGACCCCAGCCGCCTCGCCGCCTGTTCCACAAGACTGGTGAGCAGAGTCACCCCAAGCGATGTATTCCCGGTTTGCAGAACAGGAATATGCACGGCGGCATCGTCAATCGTGCGATGATTGTCGGTATCAAGCCCGGTCGTGCCGATCAC
>JAGWQR010000351.1 GCA_028869975.1 Alphaproteobacteria bacterium
CCCGCAGTCACGCCCTTGATCCCGCCGGGGAAGCCGGTGTGGCGATAATAGGTCTTCTGCTTCAGCTTGTTGCCGGTGAAGCGCACCTTGTCCGCATTGATGATGATGACATTATCGCCGCAATCGACATGCGGGGTGAAGCTGGCTTTATGCTTGCCGCGCAGGATATTGGCGACTATCGTGGCGACACGCCCGACCACCAGCCCTTCGGCGTCAATCAACAGCCATTTTTTGTCCACCTCAGCCGGCTTGATCGACTGCGTGGTTTTCATCAGCGCTTTCATCGCGTGAGAACCTTTATTACATGAGTGAAGGCGCGCCTTTAGCGGCTGATGCAGATATGTCAAGGGATTGGGCGGCGTTGCAAACGGGTATTATATTACCCTTTCTGTAATGCGCTGCGCCCCAGCACATGCGCAGCCCAAACACAGGCACATAATGTCAGCACGCCTACCAACTGGTGCAGCGCGGCAAGTGGCAGCCATACGCCGTTCAACACAGTCGCAATCCCGAGCAAAACCTGCGTGCCAAACGCCACATGCACCGCAATCGAGGCCTTGCGATTGATCCGCCGCACCTTGCGCGCAAGCAGGATCATCATCACCACCGCAACCCAGGCCCACCAGCGATGGATAAACGCAACCAGGAACGGATCATTGACCAGCGCTTTGCCCAGCCCCTGCCCCCAGTTCACGCCACGCGGGAAGACATACCCGTTCATCAGCGGCCAGGTGTTGCTGACCTGCCCCGCGCGCAGGCCAGCCGTGAGCGCGCCAAAGATGATCTGCACGGCCAGCGTGGCGATGGCGAGCGCGGCGAAGGGGGTGAGGCGCACGCGCTGCCCGTCGCGACAATCCAGCGCTGTCCAGAGGATCGCAGCTAACAGCAGCAACGCCATGGTGAGGTGCGCAGCAAGCATGACCGGCTCGACATTGATGCGGTTTTTCAAGCCACTCGCCACCATCAGCCAGCCTATGCCACCTTGCGCGCCGCCGAGAATGAACAGCAGCACCAGACGCCCGAGCAGCGCGCGCGGTATTTTCCGCTTGATCGCGAACCAGACCAGCGGAAGCCCGAACACGATGCCCACCAGCCGCCCGATCAGCCGGTGCAGATATTCCCAGAAAAAGATGTGCTTGAACCCATCCAGCGTCATTTGCGAATTCATCAGCGCAAACTGCGAGCTGGTCTTGTAATGTGCGAATTCGGCCTGCCACTCAGCGTCGTTGAGCGGTGGAATTGCGCCTGACAGCGGCTTCCACTCGACAATCGAGAGGCCCGATTCGGTCAGCCGCGTCACCCCGCCGATCACCACCATCAGCAGGATGAACGCCGCACAGATGAAGAGCCAGCGGGCAATCAGAGCGGGACGCGCAGAGAGTGGCACATCAAAGCGGGTCATGCGAGTCGCAGATGCCCCGCCAGTAGGATGAGCAATTTGACATCGATGACCAGCCCTTCACCGCGCTTCTGTGCGATAAAGGCTGGAATATCCGCCAGCGCAACCCGATGAACATCAATATCCTCGCCATCCACGCCGCCGCCCTGCCCCACCTGCTCCAAACTATGCGCCCGCACCAGTGTGAAGGTCTCGCTCACCAGCCCCGGTGAAGAGGCAAAAGTGCCGATCCGCTCGATGTGCCCGGCGCGGTAACCGGTTTCCTCTTCCAGTTCGCGCGCAGCGGCACTTTCAAGCGCCTCACCTGCCGTTTCATCACCGACCAGTCCGGCGGGCAGCTCAAGCGTGCGTGCACCCAGCGGCACGCGGTATTGTTCCACCAGCAGGACGTGTCCCGCATCGACGGCAAGGATCACTGCCGCATCGATCCCGCGCGCCCGCCCGACATATTCCCATGTCCCCTGCTTGCGAACGGTAATATAATGGCCTTGCCATACGATCTGCGGCAGTGTCGCGGAAGATAATTCACCCATCGCGTTCTAACCTAAGTATTCCGGAACAGCGCACCGGCGCCATAGCCAAGTGCAATCGCGAGAATCACTACGGTTAGGCCATAATAGAGCGGGTCATTCTGCGCAGCGCCTGTCACAAAACGCTCAAATCCGAATTTTTGGAGACTGATGTCGCGACTGGTGGCTGCAATCACATGACCCTTCCGGATCAGATAGGCTTCTGCAGTATAATGACCCACCGGCGCGCGCGCCGGGATGTCAAGCTGTGCTCGAAACAGCACGCCATTGCTGATCGTCACTGCACCGGCCCGATTGACATAAAGCGTGGCTTTCTCTCGCAAATCTATCAATCCGTTTTCAAAGCGTAACTGGTCCGTCGGGGTCATGCCACTGGCAGGCGAGAGTTGCAGCTCATGTACGCCAAGCTCATAAATGTCGGCGTTGACCGGATCGATGATTTTGTCCAGTGGTCGAGTAGAAGCAATCGAATAAAAACCGGGCGCGGAGCGGAATCGTGTGTCATAAACATTCGCCCAGATTATCCCGCCCAGTTTCTGCTTTTCGCGCACGATGATTGACTGTGACGGCCCGCGCAGCACAACAGCCATGTCAATCGGTCCAGTGGGCGTCTGGCCATCGGGGTAAATGATCGCACCGAAGATCATTTCGCTTGCACCGTGAAAACTGTAATTGATCGACACTTTCGGGTCTGAAACATCCGAAACGATCTGCGGTTCCCGCGCGCCGCAGAGTATCATCCAGCCCAGCACCAGGATTGCACGGCGGCTCAATGGATTTCCACCGTGTATATGGCATCAGGATGGATGCCGAGGCCGATTATCATGCGCACAGCGACCGACAGGATAATCAACCCCAGCGCCAGCCGCATATAGTCTGGCGGGGTGCGTGAGGCGAGACGCGTGCCAAGCTGCGCACCCAGCACACTGCCGAGCAGCAACAGACCGGCAAGCACAATATCAACCGTATGCGTTGTCAGGGCATTGACGAGCGTGGCAGTCGCGGTCACGAACAGTATCTGGAACAAGGATGTGCCCGCCACCACGCGCGAGCGCATCCCGAACAGATAGACCTTTGCCGGAATGAGCAGAAATCCACCGCCCACACCCATGAGCTCCGTAGCAATACCAGTCACAAAGCCCAGAATCAGGGGCGCAAACGGCGATAGGTAAATGCCTGACGGATAAA
>JAGWQR010000352.1 GCA_028869975.1 Alphaproteobacteria bacterium
GCAGCATATGGCGTGGCACCAGATTGGGCGCGAGCGAACTCATTGCCGGGCCGACAAAACCGCGCACAAACCCATGCACCGCTGATCCCGCAAACAGCATCGGCAGGCTGATCGCGTGCGCCCAGGTTGCACCAGCCAGCCCCGCAATCATGACAAGATCGAGCAGTTGCGCCGCTTGCGCCAGCCGCCGCCGATCAAACATATCCGCCGCTAGCCCGGTGAAGGGCGACATCAGGAACAGCGGCAGGAACTGCACCAGCCCGATCAAACCAAGCCGGAGCGACGCCGCGTTGATGCTCATCCCCTGATCGCGCGCCAGGCCATAGGCCTGCCAGCCAATCACCACCACAACCATGCTCATCGCGCAGACATTGGCGAGCCGCGCTGCCCAAAAGAAGCGAAAATCGGGAAAATGCAGCGGGTGGGTGCGGGTGCTCACATCATGAGTTTAGGCAGGCGCAATGAAACTGTCGAGCACACGTTTTCTTCCAGCCTGTTCAAAATCTATTTCAAGCCGATTGCCGTCAATCTCCGCGATCGTGCCATAGCCGAATTTGGTATGGAACACGCGGCTGCCCGGTGCCACATCGGCGCGCGGCGCTTCCGACCAGCCAGCGGGCTTTGCTGATGAACGGGCCGCGACAGCGCGGATGGGTTGTTGGGAAGACGTGGCCCATCCCATTGTCCCCATTCCCGTCATTGTTGTATCCTGCCGGATATGCTCGGGGGGCAATTCATCAATGAAGCGCGAGGGGATGCTGCTCGTCCATTGCCCATAGATGCGGCGGTTGGCGGCGTGGAGGATGATGCAGCTTTCGCGCGCGCGGGTGATCGCGACATACGCCAGCCGCCGCTCCTCCTCCAGGCTGGCCAGCCCGCCCTCATCAAGCGCGCGCTGCGACGGGAACACACCTTCCTCCCAGCCGACCAGAAAGGTCTGCCTGAACTCCAGCCCCTTGGCAGCGTGGATCGTCATCAACGTGACCTTGTCCTCGGCATCGCGCGCATCATTGTCCATGACGAGGCTGACATGCTCAAGGAAATCGCCAAGCGTGTCATACTCCTCCATCGCGCGCGCGAGTTCGGCGAGATTTTCCATCCGTCCCGCGCTTTCGGGCGATTTATCCGCCTGAAGCATCGCAGTATAGCCGCATTCATCGAGGATTTGCCGCACCAGATCAGCCGGAGTGAGCGCCTTCGCCGCATCGCGCCAGCGGGCAATATCGCCGACCAGGCTCCCCAGTGCGCGCCGCGCCTGCGGCGTGAGTTCGTCGCTATCGAGGATGAGCGCGGCGCCGTGCACCAGCGCGCACCCCTGCCTCCGCGCGAGCATCTGCACGCGCTGCACCGCTTTGTCACCCAGTCCGCGCTTGGGGACATTGATGATCCGCTCGAACGCAAGGTCATCCGCAGGCTGCTGCACCACGCGCAGGTACGCGAGCGCGTCGCGGATTTCAGCGCGCTCATAAAAGCGGAACCCGCCGATGATGCGATAGGGCGTGCCCGTAGCGATAAAGCGGTCTTCAAACTCGCGGGTCTGGAATTGCGCACGCACCAGAATCGCGCAATCATTGGCGCGGCCGCCCTCCCGCTGGATGCGCTCAATTTCATCCGAGACGCGCCGGGCTTCCTCGGCACCGTCCCACACCGCCTCAACCCGCACCTTCTCGCCCGACTGCGCTTCCGTCCACAGCGTTTTGCCGAGCCGCGTGCCGTTGTGCGCGATCAAGCCGGAGGCCGCCGCGAGAATATGCGGCGTTGAGCGGTAATTCTGTTCCAGCCGGATGATCTTCGCGCCTGGAAAATCAGCTTCGAACTTGAGGATATTGGCCACCTCCGCCCCACGCCAGCTGTAGATCGACTGGTCATCATCACCCACACAGCAGATATTCTTGCGCGTCTGCGCGAGCAGCCGCAGGATGAGATACTGCACTATGTTGGTGTCCTGATACTCATCGACCAGAATATATTTGAAGCGCTGCTGGTAGCCCTCCAGCACAGCGCGCTCGCGCTTCAAAACGTCAAGCCAGTGGAGCAGCAGATCGCCGAAATCACAGGCGTTGAGCGCCTTCAGCCGCGCCTGATAGGCGGCATAGAGCACTTGCCCTTTGCCATTGGCGAAGGTGTAACTCTCCTTGGTGTCGAGATCGGCAGGCGAAAGCCCCTTGTTCTTCCAGCGATCGATCAACCCGCCGAGCAGCCGCGCCGGGAAGCGTTTTTCGTCCAGCCCTTCGGCAATGATGAGTTGCTTCAGGAGCCGCAACTGGTCGTCGGTATCAAGAATGGTGAAGTTCGCTTGGAGCCCGACCAGTTCGGCATGACGGCGCAGCAGCCTGGCGCCAATGCTGTGAAACGTGCCAAGCCAGGGCATCCCTTCTATCGCATCGCCAACATGCGCGCGCACCCGCTCGCGCATTTCTGCTGCCGCCTTGTTGGTGAAGGTGAGGCCAAGAATTTCCGAAGGCCAGGCGAGGCGCTGGTTGAGGATGTGCGCAAGCCGCGCGGTCAACGCCGCCGTCTTGCCGGTGCCAGCACCTGCCAGCATCAGCACCGGGCCTTCGGTCGAGAGCACCGCCTCGCGCTGCGGCGGGTTCAGGCGGGTGAGGTAAGGCGGCTCCATAACCAAAGGGGCGGATGTTTCCATCCGCCCCGGTTAGGCGGGCACCCGTTCTGGTGCAAGCCTGTTCCGCCGATCAGAAGCTTTTGCGGATGGTCACACCCCAGGTGCGCGGGGCACTCGGATAGCCCGAATAGCTGCCGGACTGGAGCACCGTCGGGAAGGCGCTGATCAGGTAAACCTGGTTGGTCAGGTTGCGCACCCAGAGATTGACCGTAAGCTTATAGGGCGTATCCAGCCCGATCGAGCCGTTCAACTGGCTGACAAAATAGGTGCCGAAATTTGTTGTACCGACAGAAACCGGCGTCGTGTCATCAATGCTGGTCCGGCTCGAATAATCCCATTCACCCCGGATATAGCCACTATAGCCGCCGCCCAAGGGTTGCGACCAGGTGGCCGAGGTGGTTGTGCTCCACTCCGGAATACCGCCGGGGCGCATACCGGACAGATCCACCGTCCCGTTCACACAATTCTGTGTTGCAGACCCATTGCAGGGGCCGAGCGGGTAGCTGTTATAGACGGCATCAAGATAGGAGAGGTTGAAACCAAGCGTTAGCGGTTTGAAAGGATTATACACCCCGTCAAACTCAACGCCTTTTACAGTCTCTTTGGGTGCATTGGTCAGAAAATAGCCCGCGCCGATAAAAGAGTTGGTTTGAAAATTATGGGCTATTTCGTCAAACACAGTCAGGTTGGCATAGCCACGGTGAAATTTGGTCTTCAGCCCGATCTCATAGACATCGATGTTTTCAGGCAAATCAAAGCGACCGATGCCCCCTGCCGTGACAGGGCGGCTGTCGGAAGACAAGTTGGCCGAGCCTGCTTTCCAGCCTGTGGCATAACTGGCGTAAAGATTGACATTGTGAGATATTTCATAGGTTGCACGCGCCGTATAAGTGGCCTTGCCGCCATCCAGAATGCCTGATTCTGTTGCGTTGGGAATGTTGACCGGGCCATGGTTGGCGGTGTTGGCATAGAAGGGCTGGATTCCCGCAAGGCCAGCACTCAACGCCGCAAACTGTGCCGCCTGTGTCGGTGTCATCAGTCCGGCGGGCAGCAGTACGCCTTGAGCAAAGCCATTGACCGCTGTAAAATTGGTCGCAGAAAACTGGTCGGAAAGCACGACATTGGAGTTTACGGCCTTGCGGTCATGGGCATAGGCGATGCCGCCGGTCAGGGTCAGATGCGGCAGCGGCTTCCAGTCGGCCTGTCCGAAGATTGAATAGGATTCATCCGTCATGCCCCAGGCGTCCTGAATGGCCTGACCGGGCGCGAAAAACGTCTGGCCAGGAAATACAGTGGGGATCATCCGCAGCGCATTCGCCTGATAGGCTTGCGTGACCGCTTCCGCCTGCGCCAGATAATCGGGCACCGGGCTGGCCGCGAGCACATTTGCGCAGGCGGCATAGTTATTGCCCGTCTGCTGCAGGCAGCCATTGTAGAATATCGAGGCATTCACAAAATTGCGCGCATCCTTGCCATAGGAAATATCGCGCGTGGTGTTGACATCCTCATGCTCGTAAAAGCCGCCGATCAGCCAGGTGAGCGGGCCTTTGTCGGGGGAGGTAATGCGGAATTCCTGCGTGAATGTCTTCAGCCGGTCATGCACCTGATTGCTGAACAGATCCTCCGAACTGAAATCAATGTCCTGATTGGTGTCATTCTGCGTCGTGCGATAGGCGGTGATCGAGGTCAGCTTGATGCCCGAGCCGCCAAGATTATAATCAATTTTACCGGAAATGCCCTGGTTTCTGATCAGGTTCGTCGGATCGAAATTATAGACGACCTGGTGTGTGGATATATCCTGCGGACCGCTGACCTGCCCGCCTATCTTCTGGATGGCCGCCGAAGCTGGGCCATTGAAGATGTTGACCACACCGCAGCAGATTTCATTGATGTGGCTGTAATCGGCAATAATGCGGATTTTGAGATCATCACTGGGCTTGATGAGCAGGTCGCCGCGCACCTGATACCGGTTGCGGTTGTTGACGGTACCACCGGTCACAATATCGTTGAAATAGCCATCGCGCTGCTCGACACTGCCGGAAACGCGCAGCGCCACTTTGTCGCCAATCGGCGCGTTGATAAGTGCCTTGGTCAGGATTTCTCCATAATTGCCAATGGTTGCCTCGGCAACGCCACCCCAATGGTTCAGTTCGGGTTCTTTCGTGGTGATGCTGATCGCACCAACCGACACATTCTTGCCGAACAGGGTCGATTGCGGGCCGCGCAGCACCTCGATGCGTTCGACATCCGGCAGATCATCGAGCGAGGAAATTGAACGCGAGCGGTAAACACCATCGACAAACAGGCCAACAGCATTTTCCAGCCCAAGATTGCCGTTACCATCGGCAAAGCCACGAATCTGGAATTGGGTCTGGCTGGTGTTGTTAAGCTGGATAACCTTGAGCGACGGCACCACACTCTGCAAATCGATCAAATCGACGATCTGAGCTTTCTGGATTGTATCAGCGTTGGTCACGGATACAGAAATGGGTACGCTTTGCAGACTCTGGTCACGTTTGGCAGCGGTAACGATAATATCGCCATTATCCGTCGCGTTCTGTGCATGAAGCATGCTTGCCGCGCCCATGGCCAAAACACTCGTACCAAGTAGCTTTTTGAAAGGCATATTGTCTCTCCTGTCCCCATAATATCTTGGCGCTGACCGCCCGTTGATTGAATAGTGCCGTGTTTTGTGCATAGGGTCAACGCTTGCCACGGCCATGACTACTTACATTAATGAAAACAGGAACGATTTCAGGGCTGGTGTGGCGCATTTACATCAGCTAAGCACAACCCATGTCATGCAATGATGATCTAGGCGGCGATGAAGAGGCGCTCATCCCCGATGAAATTCTGGCCGCTATCCGCGCGCTGATCGCCTGGGCGGGAGATGATCCCTCCCGCGAAGGTCTGCGCGATACGCCCAAGCGCGTCGCCAAGGCGTGGCAGGAGTATTGCCAGGGCTATGGCGAAGACCCGGCCGATCATCTTGAACGCACCTTCGAAGAAGTCGGCGGTTATGATAATCTCGTGCTCTTGAAGGATATTCCGTTCCAGTCGCATTGCGAGCATCATATGGCGCCAATCATCGGCAAGGCGCACATCGCCTATATGCCCAGGGAGCGCGTCGTCGGCATTTCCAAGCTTGCGCGCGTGCTGAATGGTTATGCGCGCCGCTTGCAAGTGCAGGAGCGACTGACGGCAGAGGTTGCGCAGTGCATCTGGCAGCATTTGAAGCCGCATGGTGTGGCGGTGGTGATCGAGGCGACGCACGGCTGCATGACCGGGCGCGGCGTGCGCACACCGGGCGTGGCGATGACCACCTCACACCTGCTCGGCTGCTTCCTCGATGATCCGCGCAGCCGCAAGGAAGTCATGGACTTGATGGGATATTGAGGAACATATGCAGGTAGCAGTCCTCACATTCGATGGCTTTAATGAACTCGATTCGTTCATCGCCGCCGCGTTACTCAACCGGCTGAAGCACAAAGGCTGGGCCGCGCATATCACTTCGCCATCTGAAGTTGTGACATCGATGAATGGCGTGACCATTCAAAGGCAGCGGCCTCTTGAATTTGCACGCGAGGCCGATGCGGTACTGATCGGCAGCGGGATCAAAACGCGCGAAATCGCTGCCGATCCTCACATGATGGCGCGTATCAGACTTGATCCGACTTCCCAGCTTATCGGCGCGCAATGTTCGGGCACTTTGTTGCTGGCCAAACTCGGGCTGATCGGCAATCTGCCCGCCTGCACCGATCTGACAACCAAGCCTTGGGTGGTCGAAGCGGGGGTGACGGTGCTCGACACGCCATTTGTTGCGCATGGCAACGTGGCGACGGCGGGCGGCTGCCTCGCATCACAATATCTCGCCACCTGGATGATCGCGCGCCGCGCCAGCCTCGCTGATGCGGAGGACGCTATCCGTTATGTTGCGCCTGTTGGTGAGAAAGATGCTTATGTCGCGCGCGCACTTGCAGCGGTAGCGCCCTTTTTGCCAGTGGCGACGCCAATGGCAGCTTGAGCGCCGGTGTCGCGATGCTAACAAAAAACCCCGCCGTTTGACGGGCGGGGTTCTTGTTCAGCTTAAGGCACCAAGGCTTATTCCGCCTTGGCTTCTTCCGCAACCGTGGCGTCCTCGATGATTTGGCCCGGTTCCATATTCGGGTCATAATCCTCGGTAAAGCCGGCGCTGTCGCGCTCGAAGCTGCTCGCCGCAACATCCACGCCCTGCGCCTGCAACGCAGCCTCTTCGGGCGAACGCGCAACATTGACTTTAATCGTCACGCTGACTTCCGGATGGAGCACCACGCGCACATCATAAATGCCGATGGTCTTGATCGGGTGCGCAAGCGCAATCGCCTGCTTGTGGACATGCGCACCGTCGGCGGTCAACGCTTCCGCAATGTCGCGCACCGCGACCGAACCATAAAGCTGGCCGGAATTTGACGACTGGCGGATGAGGATGATCGTCTTGCCTTCAATGCCCGCCGCGTCATTTTCGGCATGGGTGCGCTTGGCGGCGTTGTCGGCGATGATCGCGTCCTTCTTCGCTTCAAACAGTTTGCGGTTGGCATCATTGGCGCGCAGCGCCTTGTTGCGCGGCAGCAGGAAGTTGCGGGCAAAGCCGTTCTTCACTGTCACGACATCGCCAATATGGCCCAATTTCTCGATGCGTTCGAGCAGGATAACGTCCATGGTCGGCCTCCCTTAGCGTGTGAGGTAAGGCAGCAGCGCCAGATGGCGTGCGCGCTTGATGGCTTGGGAAAGTTCACGCTGCTTGGCGGCGGAAACCGCAGTGATACGCGAGGGGACAATTTTTCCGCGCTCGGAAATAAAGCCTTGCAGCAGCTTGATGTCTTTATAATCGATTTTCGGCGCATTCCGGCCCGAGAAGGGGCAGGTTTTCTTGCGACGGGTAAAGGTTCTGGCCATGGGTGCGCTCACTCGCTGTCTATAGTTTCAAGGTCTAGGGCGGATTCATCCGTCATGCTGGCTTCGCGGATTTCGCGCAGTTCGCGTTGCTCTTTGGAGATTTTGAGCTTCTCGTTGCGCCGCATCAGCACGCTCGGGCCGTCTTCAAGGGCGTCGATCCGGATTGTCATGTAGCGCAGTACATCTTCATTGATCTGAATCTGCCGCTCAAGCTCGGCGACAACCTGGCCGGGCGCCTCAAAGTTGAGCAGCACATAATGCGCCTTGCGATTTTTCTGGATTTTGTAAGCGAGCGTGCGCAGCGGCCAGATTTCTGTCTTGGAGATGGTGCCGCCATGCTGCACGATGATCTGGGTTGCGGTGGCAGCCAGCGCCTCAACCTGCGCATGCGCCAAATCCTGGCGCGCGAGAAAAACATGCTCGTAAAGAGCCATAATCATTATACCTTTCCGTGCCGATCGCTGATGGCGCACCATGCGGCCACCCCTCCGGCTTGCTTGATCGTGTGGCGGGCCGCGCGATGCCGCGCTTTACGCCAGACCGCGCGCCCATAGTCGAAGCGTCACAAGTTTGCAAGCCTGCGCGGTTATGGCCCGTCCCGTGCTTCGCTGCGCCACGCCGCAGCACGTTCAATAGCGACGTGCGGAGCGCCCCCAGTTGCCACGCGAAGAACGGCGCCGCTGTGGCGCCGTCAGGAAATAGGTCAGCGCTTCGATGATGCTGACAAGCGCCAGCAGCGCTACAAGGCAGACAACAATCAAAATCCACAGCGCAAGCGCGATCGGCAACGTGAGCAGAAATGCCAGGCGCAGACGCGGCGACCAATAGAGCGGATGAAAAACCAGCCCTAGCCACAGATTGATTTGCTGATGAAATTTGCGCACCGTATCATATATCCATAGCTGGCCAGCGAGCGCTGACAAAATTGTAACGATTCGTAAAATACTCCGAGTTGGAGCAAAATTCAAGTCAGCGGCCGTTCGGGAGTAGGTTAATCCGGTTTGGATGCCTAGCGTTTTGACATCCCCGCCGGCGGAACGGTCGCTTTGACGGTCTGGGGAGGTGCTACGGTTTCCTGCGTCAGCACCGCCGCCTCGATGACATCGAGCGCCGTATGGGCATCGATATAGCGCCGGGCACTGGCGAGCCAGACGTTGCCGCTGCGCGTCGCCGGCAGCCGTGCGATTTCGGCGGCAGCGCGATCAACCGCGCCGCTGCGCAGCGCGAGGCGGGCCTGCGCAATCCGGTCTTGTCGGCGCGGTTCCACCTGGTCGGCGCGTCTGATGGTGAAGAGAGCGCCCAAATCCCGCTGAACACCGCGCCACCAGTTCCCTTGCGATGCGGACGAACCCGTTTCCACCGCCACGGCATCAAGCTGACCGTATAATTCATCGAGTGTAACGGGGGTGTGGGATGCTGCGATGATATTCGCAACCGCG
The DNA here is from genome assembly GCA_028869975.1 of Alphaproteobacteria bacterium. GTDB lineage: Bacteria > Pseudomonadota > Alphaproteobacteria > Sphingomonadales > Sphingomonadaceae > JAGWQR01. The sequence continues at coordinate 8,998 of JAGWQR010000352.1, forward strand.
CGCGGCTGGGTTGCGGCAAAACGCTGGTTAAGCAGGCCCTCAAGATAACCGAGCGCCACGCCGCGATCAATGGCGCGGCGCGCGGCAAAAGCCAGCATGATCTGTTCGGCGCGGTCCGCCTGCCCGGAGGCCGCGTTCGCTGCATCTTCGATGGCCGACATCCGTGCCGCAAGATTATCAACCTGCGCCTGCGTGATGACCGGCGGCGGCGGCAACGGTGCCCGAACGGCGGATGGGGCCGGTGCGGGCGGTTGCGGTGCTGTGTCGGCTGTGGGGGATACTGCGCTGCCCATGTGCCGAAAATCGGGCCGCCAGTGATCGAGCGCCCATGCCATCAGCCCCAGACCACCGACAAAGGCCAGGCCCATTGCAATAAACAAGCCACGCAGCGGGTGCGCCCGTCGTGCGGGAGAAGATGAGTCGCGTTCGTTCATTTCAGTCCGGCTGCGTCAGTTAACATGGATTTGCCGCCAGCGCCAACAGAGCATCGTCGGTCGGGGCCGAGGCGATATGGAATGACGCCCAGCCAAGCCCTGCGGTCTGCGCCGCTGCGGCGCTGATCGCAAGGATTCGATGGCGGATGCGCGCTTCATCGGGGATGATTTCGGCCAGCCGCGCCCCGGCGCGGGGGCTGTGGATGAGGATGAAATCGGCTTCGGGCAGCGGCGGCGGCGGGTCGATCGCCTGCGCAGCATACACAATCCGCCGCTCGATCCGAACCCAGGGCGCATCAGGCACATGATGATCTTCCCCGCACAGGTGCAGCACCCGGCCCATACCATGATCGCGCAGAATTTCGGCGAGCGCCACCACATCCCCCGCGCCGGTATGGATACTGCTGAAGCCTGCCGCGCACGCGGCCTGCGCTGTCGCCATACCCACTGCGAACAGCGGCAGGTGCCAGTAAGCGGGGAGCAGGCTGCCCCCCAACCGCGCGGCGTTGGCGCTGGTCATCATCACAGCGTCGAGAGTGGCGGGATCGACCGGGGGCCAGGCGCGCGGTTCGATATTGAAGAGCGGTGCGGGGATGGCTTCGAAACCCAGCGCTGCCGCGCGCGCGGCGGTGGCGCTCGCCCCCGGCTCGGGACGCAGGATGAGCAGCCGCGTCATGGCTTGAAAGAGTGGCGTAAGCGCGGTGACGCCTCGGCGAGCATCGCGGTTCCTAGCTGACGGATGGCCGCCATGTCATCGGGCGAAGCGGTTATCGCACGGCGCACGACTTCAATCCCGTCTTCGCTGTAAATCTCTGCGCGCAGATGCACGCCCGCCCTGTCGGGTAACGCCAGTGCCGCCAGCGCCGAATGGCACGAGCCGCCCAGTGCCTCAAGCAGCGTGCGCTCGGCCATAACACAGGTGAAGGTCTCGGCATGGTTGATCGCCGCGACAAGCCCGCCCACGCGTGCATCATTGGCGCGCACCTCAACCCCGATGGCACCCTGCGCCGGGGCGGGCAGCATGGTTTCGAGCGGGATCGGCGTGCCAATGATCGCCATGCCCAGCCGCGCCAGCCCCGCCGCCGCGAGCAATGTTGCATCCACCGCGCCGCTCTCCACCTTCGCCAGCCGCGTCGCGACATTGCCGCGCAGCAGCGTGATGTTGAGGTCTGGCCGCAGCCGCAGCAGTTGCGCCCGGCGGCGCGGGCTCGCCGTGCCCACCACCGCCCCCTGCCGCAGCTTCACAATCGCGGGCGCGCCGATCAGTCGGTCCCGCACATCCGCGCGTTCGAGCATCGCGGCGATGCGGAATTGTGGCGGGCGCAGCGTTTCGACATCCTTCATCGAATGCACCGCCATGTCGATTTCGCCGCGCGCCAGCGCCTGATCGAGTTCGCGCGTCCACAACACCTTGCCGCCAATCTCGGCGAGCGCACGATCCTGCACTTTGTCCCCGCTCGCAACGATTTTGACGATCTGGCAGTACGCCGGATCAAGGGCGTGGGCACTGATGAGCGCAGCACGCACGGCCTCTGCCTGCACCAGTGCGAGCGGCGAGGCGCGCGTGCCAATCCTGATTGCCCTGTTCATCGCTGCTTGTGCTAGCGGCGCACGGCCCTATTGAAAAGCCCATGACTGTGATTCTGGGTATCGAATCGAGCTGCGATGAAACGGCGGCGGCGCTGGTGGGTGATGATCGCCGTATCCTCGCGCACAAGCTCGGCACGCAAGAGGCGCTGCACAGACCCTATGGCGGCGTGGTGCCGGAGATTGCGGCGCGCGCGCATGTCGAGGTGCTCACGCCGCTGATCGAGGCGGCTTTGACGGAGGCGGGGATGCGTCTGCGGCAAGTTGATGCGATTGCCGCCACCGCCGGGCCGGGGCTGATCGGCGGGGTAATGGTCGGGCTGCTCACTGCCAAGGCGCTGAGCTATGCCTGCGAAAAGCCCTTGATTGCTGTCAATCATCTTGAGGGCCATGCATTGTCGCCCCGGCTGGCCGACCCGACTTTGGCGTATCCGTATCTGTTGCTGCTCGTTTCAGGCGGGCATTGCCAGTTGCTGCGGGTGGAGGGCGTCGGGCGCTACAAGCGCCTCGCGACCACGATCGACGATGCAGCGGGGGAAGCGTTCGACAAAACCGCCAAAATTTTGGGGCTAGGCTTTCCCGGCGGGCCTGCGGTGGAGGCAGCGGCGCGGCTGGGAGACGCGAAAGCGGTGCCGCTCCCGCGCCCGCTGAAAGGCTCAGCGGAGCCGCATTTCTCGTTTGCGGGGTTGAAATCAGCGGTGCTGCGCGCGCATCAGGCGGGTGTGCACACCCCGCAAGACATAGCCGCGAGCTTTCAGGCAGCGGTGGTCGATTGCCTGATCGACCGGACAGCGAAAGCGCTTGCCACCTGCGATGATGTGACCGCGCTGGTCGTAGCCGGGGGCGTTGCCGCCAATGCCAGCGTCCGTGCCGCACTGGAGGCGCTGGCGTCGCGGGCCGGTCTGCGTTTTGTCGCGCCGCCCTTATGGCTATGCACCGACAATGCAGCGATGATCGGCTGGGCGGGCATCGAACGCTTTGCCGCCGGGCTGATCGACACGCTGGAGGTGCCGGCGCGCCCGCGCTGGCCACTTGATCCGGACGCTGAAAAGGTACGCGGTGCCGGAGTCAAAGCATGATGCGTGAAGGCATGAGGTTCGGGATTATCGGCGGCGGGGCATGGGGGACAGCACTTGGGCATCTGCTGTCGGATCGTGGTGACGTACTGCTCTGGGCGCGCGAGGCGGCGGTTGTAGAAAGCATCAACGAGCGCCATGAGAATACGGTGTTTCTGCCCGGCGTGCGCCTGTCCCTGCAGGTGCGCGCCACTGATGATCTGGTAGCGATTCGCGCTTGCGATGCCCTGCTGATCGTCACCCCCGCGCAGTTCGTGCGTGCTACGCTGACCGCGCTTGGAGACCCCCTGCAGCCGCTCATCCTGTGCGCCAAGGGGATCGAGACGGGCACGATGTTGCTGATGTCCGAAGTTGCGGCAGACTGCTGCCCATCCGCGCCCATCGCGATCCTCTCCGGCCCGACCTTTGCAGCGGAAGTGGCGCGCGGCCTGCCCACCGCGATCACGCTGGCGTGTGAAGATTCAGCGTTGGGTGCGCGGCTGGTTGAGGCGCTCGCCCGCCCGCATTTCCGCCCTTATCTGTCTGATGATGTGATCGGCGCGGAGATTGGCGGCGCGGTCAAGAATGTGCTCGCGGTGGCATGCGGCGTCGCGACGGGCGCAAAGCTCGGCCAGAATGCGCAAGCGGCGCTGATCGCGCGCGGCTTTGCCGAAATGACCCGCTTCGGTTTGGCACGCAGGGCGCGGGCGGAGACATTGGCGGGGCTGTCGGGGCTGGGTGATCTGGTGCTGACCTGCTCATCCACCCAATCACGTAATTTCTCGCTCGGCGTGGCGCTCGGCGAGGGCAAGCGCGCGGCAGACGTGCTCGGCAGTCGTACGTCGGTGGCCGAGGGGGCGTTTACAGCGCCGGTCTTGTTGCAGGCGGCGCATCAGGCGGGCGTCGAAATGCCGGTGGTGGAAGCCGTGTGCGCGCTGCTCGACGGGCGCACCGCCATCGACAACGTTATGAATGATCTGCTGTCGCGCCCGCTGCGGGGGGAGGGGTAGCGCCCAGCGAACAGGCCTTGATCTGGTCGGGTGCGGGGCGATCTCCTTTCGCGTGAAAGCGCGCCAGATAACCGCCCGCGCTCGGCATATCCTTAAGCGCAACCAGCTTATACCCTACCTGGCCGAACTCGCAGATCAGAAGCGCGGGCGGGGTACCATGCGCTTGCGTTGGCCGGTCAACATCGACGACATCGACCTCGCCCTTGTCGTTCAGGGCGGGGCGCATCCTCCACAAGAATTCGAATGGCGACGCGATTTCGTGATACATATGGATCATGAAAATGCGGTCAAAGCTGTGCGCGGGCAGCATCGGGTCCTCGGGCACGCCGAGCTTGACGCTGACATTGTCGAGCCGGTCACGCGCAATACGGTCGGCCAGCGTCGCGACATAATCCTTCTCAATATCTTCCGCGACAACCCGGCCCTTCTTGCCAACCTTGGGCGCGAGATGGATGGTGTAATAGCCCTCGCCTGCGCCGATGTCCGCCACGGTCATGCCGGGCGCGACATGCACCGCCGCCATTACATCATCAGCCTCATGCGCCTTGTCGCGCGCCGGTTCGGTTGACCAGCGGGGCGATTCGATCGGCGCGGACAGGCGCTCGGCATTCGGGAAGGCGGAATGGGGGACGGCGGCGTCGTCGGTGGTTTGCGCACTCTGGCACGCGGCAAGGGCAAAGAGAGGGGCGAGGCTGAACGCCAGCCTCAATCGACATCCTCCACCACCACCTTCTCGCCGGTCACCCGTTGCGACAGCGCGGCGGCCATGAACCTGTCGAGATCACCGTCGAGCGTATCTCCGGGAGAGGTGGACGTCACCCCGGTGCGCAAATCCTTCACGAGCTGATAGGGCTGGAGCACATAGGAGCGTATCTGGTGGCCCCAGCCGATGTCGGTCTTGCTCGCGGCGCTGGCGTTCGCTTCGGCCTCGCGTTTTTGCAGCTCAACTTCATAAAGACGCGCGCGGAGCTGCGAATACGCCTCGGCGCGGTTCTTGTGCTGGCTGCGCTGGTTCTGGCACTGCACCACAATGTTGGTGGGGATGTGGGTAATGCGCACGGCGGAGTCGGTTGTGTTGATATGCTGCCCGCCCGCGCCCGAGGCACGATAGGTGTCGATGCGCAGATCGGCCTCGTTGATCTCGATCTCGATATTGTCATCGACAACCGGATAGACCCACACGCTCGCGAAACTGGTGTGGCGGCGCGCATTTGAATCATAGGGGGAGATGCGCACGAGCCGATGCACGCCGCTCTCGGTTTTGGCATAGCCATAGGCGTTTTCGCCTTTGAGCAGCATCGTCGCGGACTTGATTCCCGCCTGCTCGCCGGCATGATAATCAATGAGCTCGACCTTGAAGCCACGCCGCTCGCCCCAGCGCTGATACATGCGCTGAAGCATCGATGCCCAGTCCTGGCTTTCGGTGCCGCCCGCGCCCGCGTTGATCTCGATATAGGTGTCGTTGCCGTCGGCCTCGCCCGCGAGCAGCGCGGCAACCTTGTCGGCCTCGGCTTTCTCGGCGAGGGTGGCAAGCGCCGTGACGCCATCCTCGACCAGCGCGTCATCGCCTTCGGCCTCGGCCATTTCGGTGAGTTCGACCGTATCGTTCAGCTCATTCTGGATCGCGCGCGTGGCGTTGATCGCGGCTTCGAGGCGGGTGCGCTCGCGCATCACCTCGCGCGCCGCGCGCGGGTTGTTCCAGAATTCGGGCTCTTCAACCTGCGCGTTAAGCTCATCAAGCCGCTTGAGCGCACGATCCCAATCGAGAAAGCGCCTGAGCAGCGCGAGCGCGGCATTAATCTGGTCTACATGGCCAAGCGCTTCAGCGCGCATGAAAATTCTCCATCATATCTCTCCCAAAATCGGGCTTAATATATGCCCTCGGGCGTGGCGGCAGCTTTGCCCGCATCGGCGTTGCCTGCCTGCCGACGTGGCCCCAACGCTGCCGTATCCGAAGTGCCACCGCCCTTGTGGCGCACAGGTGCAGCGGGGAGTTCATCCTGCCGTATGCTGCGCAGCGGCTCCGACTCGGGCTTGAACGCTTCCCAGATCACGCTCGAATCCGGATCATCGCCCGGCCAGGTGCCAAACACCCGCCGCCCTGATCCACGCTCGATCCGCACCATGCGGATGCCCGGCGCCCCCCGGAAGGGCACCACCGGCATATCCGCCATCGCCTTGGTTGCGAAGTCCTTGAAAACTGGCACCGCGAGCGTGCCGCCCTGCGCATAGCCGCCCATGTTGCGCGGAATATCATAGCCCATATACACTCCCGCCACCAGATCGGGCGAGCCGCCGACAAACCATACTTCCTTCGGCCCGGTGGTGGTGCCGGTCTTGCCGAACAGCGGCCGGTTCATATCGCGCAACAGTGTCGCCGTGCCGCGCTGGATCACCCCTTCCATGATATGCAGCGTCTGATAGGCGGTTTGCGGATCGATGACATTCTTTCTGTTGACCGGCGGGCGGGGCATGGGCTTGCCATCCCAGTCGGGCGCGTTGCACCGGTCGCAAGCGCGCCAGTTGGCGGGCCAGACCACCTTGCCGGTGCGGTCCTGCGCATAATCGATCAGCGACTGCGTTACCGCGCGCCCGCTCATGTCGAGGATCGAGTAAGCGTTGACCATGCGCGCCACCGTCGTTTCGCCTGAACCGAGCGCGATAGAAAGCACGGCCGGGAATTTATGGTCGGTGTCGCCCTTGTCATGGATGCCGACCGCATCGGCTGTCGCCACAATGTTCTTCATCCCAGTTTCCGAGGCCGCGCGCACCGTCATCAGGTTGCGAGATTGCTCGATCGCCCAGCGCAATGTATGCTGCCCCGAACCGCCCTCATTGCCAAAATTTTTGAAGCATTTGCGCCCGAGCTTGGCCGACTGGAACACGCAGAAGGGCGCATCCATGATGAGCGTGGCAGGGGTCATTCCGCCCTTTTCCATCGCGGTTTCATAAACGAACGGCTTGAAGCTCGATCCCGGCTGCCGCCACGCCTGCGTCGCATTGTTGAACGGGTGGAGCTGCGAATCGAACCCGCCCTGCATGGCAAGCACGCGGCCGGTGTGCGGATCCTCCACCACCATGCCGCCTGAAATTTCAGGCAGATTGCGCAACACCCACTGATTGCCCTGCTGTTCAACCAGGATGCAGTCACCGGGTTTCAGCGTGTTGAACGCGGCGGTTGCCGTGCCATGCCTCGGTTCGTTTGCGGCCCAGAACGGCAACTGGCCGGTTGTCCCATCCGCAAAGCCGATGGTTGCGACGTTGCTGTTTGGTGGCCGGTTGAGTACGACCGCCACTTTCCACGCCGGATAGCCCGCCGAAAGGTTGGCGGCGATGAGTGCGCCCTGCCAGTTGCTGCCGAGCTGGATCTGGCGCACGGGGCCGCTCCAGCCATGCCCGCGATCATAACGCACCAGGCCATCACGCAGCGCCTGCTCGGCATAGGCCTGATAATGCGGGTTATACGAGGTGCGTACCCACAGCCCGCCGCCATAGACGCTATAGGGGCCGTCCTGTGCGGTTTCGCCGAACTGGTCGATGAGCTGGCGCCGCACCTCTTCCATATAATAGCCATCGGTATGGATTTCGGTGTTTGCGCCCTTGTCGATCACCTGAAGCGGCTCGGTCATCGCAGCGTCATACTGGCTCCGGTTGATGAAATTGTAGCGCAGCATCTCGCCGAGTACATATTTGCGCCGGTCAATCGCACGATCCATGTGCTTGTCCGGATCGAACGCAATCGCGCTCTTGGGGAGTTCTGCGAGAAAGGCTGTCTGTGCCAGATCAAGATCCTTGACATCCTTGCCAAACCAGGCGCGCGATGCCGCCTGCACACCATAGCTGTTGCGGCCCAGGAAAATCTGGTTGAGGTAGAGTTCGAGGATCTGTTGCTTGCTGAGCACCGATTCGATGCGCTGCGCCAGAATCGCTTCCTTGATCTTGCGCGTATAGGTCTGCTCGTTGCTAAGCAGCAGATTTTTGACCACCTGCTGCGTGATGGTGGAGGCGCCGCGCGCGTGCGAGCGGGTCAAATTGCCCAGCGCCGCCGACATGATACTCATATAGTCCACCCCGCCATGCTCGAAGAAATTATGATCTTCGGCAGCCAGAAAGGCATGGACAAGCTGCGGCGGAAATTCGTTGTAACTGAGCAGAACCCGGTGTTCGCGCGTAAAACTATGCACCGGATTGCCATCAATATCGCGCACCATGGTCGGGATCGGTGGCTGATAATCGCGCAAGGCTTCAACCGAGGGAAGGTTGCGTGCAAAAATCGACCAGAGCAGAATATACCCGGCAAAGACCAGTATTCCGGCATAACAGAGCCAGCGGAACCAGCGTCTGGCCCACCATGCGGCAGTTACACCCAACACACCCCCCGCGTTGCGGCGCAAGCGATGGCTGAAATTTTCGGCATCTAACTCTGACATTGCATTGTGCTGTAGCATGTCCGGGTGGATTTGGAAGAGAAGGAATTGCCCTTGGCATTATAGCGCATTTTTGCAGGCGTGACTTTTGGGGTAGGCTATGGTCACAATATCCTTTACGGGCTTTACGCTGATCAAGATGTGTGCCTTTAGCTGATGAGAATGAAGATACGATGGGAAGCAAATCGTCATGAGCGGTGAGATTGATCTGAGCCAGGAAGCCGGCGTGCCTGTTGGCGCCAAGGGAAAACATGCGGCACGCAACGCGCTGATCGCGCTGGTTCTGCTGGCCCTGATTGCATTCGGGATCTGGAAATTTACCGGCCCTTCGACGGGCGGCGGCACTGCGGGCGGACAGAGCAGCAAAGGCCGGCCGCCGACGACGGTTGGTGTGACCCAGGTTGAGCGCGCCGATATGCCGGTGACCATAACGGAAATCGGAACCGTGCAGCCGGTCGTCAACGCAACGGTGCGTGCGCAGCTCGCTGGTGTGTTGGAGAAAATCTACTTTACCGAAGGTCAGCATGTTACCAAGGGTCAGGTGCTTGCGCAGGTGGATCCGCGCCCGTACGAGGCCCAGCTTGAACAGTCTCAGGGCACGCTCGCCAAGGATCAGGCAAACCTGAATCTGGCGCGGGTTGATCTCAAACGCTATCAGACTCTGCTGGCACAGGATTCTATCGCGAGCCAGCAGGTCGATACGCAGGCCGCGCTTGTCAAGCAGCTTGAAGGCACCATGACCACCGATCAGGGTGCGGTACGCAATGCCCATGTCAACCTTGGCTACACTACGGTGCGCGCTCCGGTCACCGGCAAGATCGGCCTGCGCCAGGTGGATATCGGCAGCTATGTCGCGCCGGGCGACGCCAACGGGATCGTTGCCGTGACCGTGACCGATCCGATCGACGTTGAGTTCTCGCTCCCGCAGAACCAGATCGCGCAGGTACAGGCGGCGGTTCATTCTTTGGCCGGGCTGCCGGTGACGATATTAGATCAGGCCAACACGACAGCCCTTGCCCACGGGTTTTTCCATGCTTTTGACAATGTGATTGATGCGACATCCGGCACGGTAAAAGCCAAAGCGCGTGTTGCCAATGGCGGGGAAGCGCTGTTTCCCAATGAATTTGTCAATGTCCAGTTGCTTGTCGATACCGTACACAACGCGATGGTGGTGCCGGTCTCCGCTGTGCGCACCGGCCCGACCGGGCCTTTCGTTTATGTGATGACGCCGGACCGGATCGCGCACCGGGTGGCAGTGACGACTGGCCCCTCGGACAGCGCGCGCCAGGTGATAACCTCGGGGCTCAGCGGTAATGAAACGATCATTTATGAAGGCGCCGACCGTATCGATGATGGCTCGAAAGTGGCGGCGGCGGCGGGCGTTTTTGCCGGAGGGCATGGGCCGCAGCAGCAAAACCGGGGGCAGAATGTCGCGCCCGCTGGTTTGCCGCCTGCGGGTGCTGGCGCAAACCGGCTGCATGGCGGCAGGCACCATCAGCAAACCGATGCGGGTGGTGTGAGCCAGTGACCCCATTACGCCGCTGGCCGGGACATTGCGCATGGCGGATATGACCTCTCCGGTTGCGCAATCGCCCCAGATTGACGAGGACAGCGCACCCAATCCCTCGCGCCTGTTCATACTGCGTCCGGTTGCAACCGCGCTGCTGATGCTTTCGGTGCTGCTGGCGGGGTTGGTGGCCTTCTCGCAACTGCCGCTCTCGGCGCTGCCCGAGGTTGATTATCCCACGATCCAGGTGCGCACACTTTATCCGGGGGGCAGCCCCGATGTCATGGAGCTGACGGTCGCCGCGCCGCTTGAGCGCCAGTTCGGCCAGATGGCAGGACTGGCGCGGATGTCCTCCATCTCGTCGTCCGGCGCATCGGTGATTACGCTGCAATTCGGGTTGAATATCTCGCTCGATGTTGCCGAGCAGGAGGTACAGGAATCGATCAACGCTGCACAAACCTTCTTGCCCCCTGATCTGCCCGCCCCGCCGATTTATGCCAAGGTCAACCCCGCTGATGCCCCGATCCTGACGCTGGGTGTCACGTCAAACAGTCGTCCGCTCTACGCGGTGCAGAACATTGTCGATCAACAACTTTCGGGCAAACTGGCGCAGGTTTCGGGCGTCGGTCTCGTGTCGCTCTCGGGCGGACAGCGGCCGGCCGTGCGGATTCAGGCCAATGTCCAGGCGCTTGCCGAAAAAGGGTTGTCGTTGGAAACGTTGCGCACCGCGATTGCGGCTGCCAACGCCAATGGCGCGAAAGGCAGTTTCGACGGGCCGACCAAAAGCTGGACCATCAACGCCAACGACCAGCTTTATTCCGCGCAGGATTATGCCACGCTGGTGATTGCCTACAAGAATGGCGCGCCCGTGCATCTGAGCGATGTCGCCAATGTGATCGAAGCTTCCGAAAACAGCCGTGTCAGTGCCTGGATGAACGACAAGCCCGCCATTATCGTCGATATTCAGCGCCAGCCGGGTGCCAACGTCATCGGTACGGTCAACGCGCTCATGGCCCAGCTTCCGCAGCTTGAGAAAGCCTTGCCTAATGATGTGCATGTGCAGATTCTGGCTGACCGGACGGTGGGCATTCGCGCCTCGGTTGCGGATGTCGAGTTTGAACTGGTGCTGGCGGTGCTGCTGGTTGTGCTCGTCATCTTCCTGTTTCTGGGCAGCCCGCGCGCCACGCTAATTGCCTCGCTTTCGGTGCCCCTGTCGCTGATCGGCACCTTCTGCGCAATGTATATGCTGGGCTTCTCATTGAACAACCTGTCGCTGATGGCGCTCACCATCGCGTCCGGATTCGTGGTCGATGACGCGATTGTCGTGATCGAGAATATCGCAAGGCATGTCGAGGACGGGATGACGCCGTTTCAGGCCGCGCTGCGCGGATCACGCGAGATTGGTTTCACGATTATCTCGCTGACAATCTCGCTCGTTGCGGTGCTGATCCCGCTCCTGTTCATGGCGGATGTGGTGGGGCGGCTGTTCCGCGAATTCGCAATTTCACTTGCTGTCACGATCCTGATTTCGGCGGTAGTCTCATTGACGCTTGTACCGATGCTCTCGGCGCGCTGGCTGCGTCATGAACATCCCGAAAGCGCCAATGGCCTGGTGCGCTGGTCGCAAGCCGCGTTTGATCGGGCGGCGCATAGCTATGCCGCGATGCTCGATACGGTGCTGCGCCACCAGCGGCTGATGTTGCTCGGCTTTCTGGCCACCGTGGTTGCCACCACGGCCTTGTTCTGGCTGATCCCCAAGGGGCTGTTCCCGGAGCAGGATACCGGCCAGTTGCAGGCAACGCTTGTGGCCGATCCGAACACGTCTTTTGCGGCCATGGGGGCGCTCCAGTCGAAGGTTGCGGATACGATCCTGAGCGATCCGGCGGTTGCATCGCTGTCTTCCAATATCGGCGTTGATGGACAGAACCCGGCGCTCAACGTTGCGCGCATGGCGGTCAACCTTAAAGACAAGGGCGCGCGCGACAACCAGAGTGTCATCATGCACCGGCTGATCGAAGAGGCCGACAAGGTGCCCGGCGCACAACTCTATCTGCGCCCGGTGCAGGACTTGACCATCGATTCGGAGGGTGGTGCCACCGATTATCATTTTGCGCTGCAAGGCTCGGACGATGGCGAGATCAAGCGCTGGACTCAGGCGCTGATCGACGAATTGACCACCAACGCCCCGCAGGTGCGCCATGTCGGCTCGAACACGCTGCTTAGCGGGGAAGCGGTGCGCGTGTCGGTCAACCGCGATTCGGCATCACGCCTCGGCGTGTCGGCGGCGGCTGTGGATGCGGCGCTCTATGATGCGTTCGGCCAGCGGATCATATCGACGATCTTCACCTCATCCACCCAGTATCGCGTGATTCTCGAAGGGCCGCCGGATATGCAGACGGCACCCGATGCGCTCTCGCGCCTCTATGTGCCGGGCACAGGCGGCGTTGCGGTGCCGCTGAGCACGATCGCGAATATCACGACCGAACCGGCCCCGCTTGAGCTGGACCGGGTGGCGCAATTCCCTTCAGCCACAATCGGGTTTGATCTGGCACCGGGCACGTCACTCGAATCGGCGGTCAACGCGATCACCCAGGCGGAGCAGCGGATCGGGATGCCGCTGACTGTCACCACCAAGTTCCTCGGCGCGGCAAGTGCGTTCCGCGCAGCGCTCTCCAACGAGTTTCTGCTCATTCTGGCGGCGGTGATCTGTGTCTATATCGTGCTGGGGGTGCTTTATGAGAGCTTCATCCATCCGCTGACCATTCTCTCCACCCTGCCCTCGGCGGGGATTGGCGCGCTGATTGCCCTGGTGCTGACCCATAATGATCTGGGTGTGATCGGGATTATCGGCATTGTCCTGCTGATCGGGATTGTGAAGAAGAACGCGATCATGATGATCGATTTCGCCATTTCGGCGGTGCGCGATGACGGACTGACCCCCGAGGCCGCGATCCGCCGCGCCGCGCATCTGCGCCTCCGCCCGATCATGATGACGACCTTTGCCGCTCTGTTTGCGGCGCTCCCGCTGGTTTTCGGAACCGGTATGGGCGCAGAACTGCGGTCTCCGCTCGGGCTGGCGATTGCGGGCGGGTTGATTCTGAGTCAGGCGCTTACCCTGTTCACCACGCCGGTAATTTATCTCTGGTTCGAACGCTGGGGTGCCCGATTCCAGTTGCGGGCCGCAGGCGCATGAATTTTTCAGCACCTTTCATCAGGCGGCCAATCGGGACGATCCTGCTCACCCTCGGGATTGTGATGGGCGGGATCGTGGCGTTCACCAAATTGCCGGTCGCGCCGCTGCCCAGCGTCGATTTTCCGGTCATATTTGTTGAGGCCAATCTGCCCGGAGCCAGCCCGACGACAATGGCGTCGAGCGTTGCGGTGCCGCTGGAGCGGCATTTGCAGGTGATTGCCGGGGTTAATGAGGTAACGTCGCAATCCTCGCTGGGCTCAACCCGGGTTATCCTGCAATTTGATCTCAACCGCGATATTGATGGTGCCGCGCGCGATGTACAGGCCGCAATCAATGCGGCACGCGCCGATCTGCCCAGCACACTCAAGCAGAATCCAACCTACCAGAAGGCGAATCCCAATCAGGCGCCGATCCTGATCCTGACCCTGACATCGCCAACACGAACGCCCGCACAGATTTATGACACCGTATCGAATGTTGTTCTTCAAAAACTTGCGCAAATCGACGGCGTCGGCGAGGTTGAGCTGGGTGGCGCCACCCTGCCCGCAACGCGCATAGACCTCAATCCGCAGGCGCTGGCAAAATACGGTATCAGCCTGGAAGATGCGCGCATCGCCGTGGCCTCAACCAATGCCAACCGTCCCAAAGGGGTGGTCGAAACCCGGTTTCAGGCCTATCAAATCTATACCAACCGCGCCGCGACCTCTGCCGACGATTTCAAAAATATCATAATCGCCTACCGGAATGGGGCGGCCGTCCGGCTTTCCGACATCGCCCATGTTTATGACGGGCCGGAAGATGTACGCAATATGGGGCTTTTCTCGAACGGCGCGACGGGCAAAACCAGCACATCGGTCGCCGTGCTGATCCGCCGCCAGCCCAGTGCCAATATCATTGCAACGGTGGATGCGATCAAGGCGCAACTGCCCGCGCTGCGCTCAGTTATCCCCGGAGACATTCATCTGGATATCATGACCGATCGCACCCTGACCATCCGCGCATCGGTGCATGATGTCGAGATCTCGCTGCTGTTCGCCACCGTGCTGGTGGTGCTGGTGGTCAGCGTGTTTCTGCGTTCGCTGGGCGCAACCGCTGTGCCGGCTATTGCGGTTATCGTCTCGCTGGCGGGCACATTGGGCGTCATGGAGCTGCTGGGCTTTTCGATCAACAATTTCTCGCTGATGGGGCTGACCGTTGCCACTGGCTTTGTGGTTGATGATGCGATCGTGGTGCTTGAAAATATCGTGCGCCATGTCGAGCAGGGCGAATCTCCCTTTCAGGCCGCGCTCAAGGGCGCACGCGAAGTAGGCTTCACGATCATCACGATCAGTGTCAGTCTGGTTGCCGTCTTTATCCCGATTCTGTTCATGGGGGGCGTGGTTGGACGGCTCATGGCGGAATTTGCAGTTACAATCACGGCGTCGGTGCTGATTTCGCTGGTGATCGCGCTCACCACCACGCCGATGGTCGCCAGCCTGATGCTGCGCCAGCGCAGAGCCGGTATCGCAAATGCACCCAGCCGCCTGGCACAACTGCTCGAACATGGTTTTGCACTGCTGTTGCGCAGCTATACCCGCTCGCTTGACTGGGCACTGGTCAATCGCGGCGCGATGCTTGTTGTACTTTTGGGATGCGTGGTGCTGACCGGTGCCATTCTGGCCAAAGTGCCCAAGGGCCTTATCCCCGAGCAGGATGTTGGGGGCATGATGGGCGGCTTGCGGGTTGATCAGGCGAATTCCTTTGCCACGACTTCGGCAAAAATGCGACAGATTGTGGCAATCATTCGCCGCGACCCTGCGGTGGACAATATCGCCGCCTTTTCCGGCCAGCGCAATTTCATGTTTGTCACGCTCAAGCCCAAGACGCAGCGCGACCCGGTGCGCCTCGTGATTGCCCGGCTGCGCAAGCCGCTCTCACGCGTGACGGGTGTGAGCGCGTTCCTCAACCCTGTACAGGATCTGATGATTGGCGGGCGCAGCGGCAATGCGCTCTACCAATATACGCTTGAAGGCAGTGACAGTGATGCGCTGGCTACCGCCTCGCACAGGCTCGCGGCGGCCA
>JAGWQR010000353.1 GCA_028869975.1 Alphaproteobacteria bacterium
CGACCGGCGTCGAGGCCTACCGGCGCAAGTGGGACGGCGTGAACACTCGCCGCAGCATGGGCGTCTACTCCGCCCAGCACATGATTCCCGACCCCGTGTCGGATGTTGCCGGCGCCTACGCTCAATACCAGCATGCCTTTTCCGCGCAGTTGCACCTGACCGCAGGAGCCCGCCTTGACGGCGCCATGACCGGGGCTACGGCGGCGGATGCCTCCACCGATCTGTATTGGGCCTACAAGGGCACGCGCTCCAAGTCGACCAGCGACGTGATGCCCTCCGCCAGCATCTGGGCCGGCTACACGCGAGGGCCTGTCGAGTTTTTCCTGGGCGCAGGCCACACGGCCCGCATCCCCGATCCGGTGGAACGGTACATCTCATTCCAGCGGATGGGCACGGATTGGGTGGGCAACCCCGCCCTGCGGCCGACGCGCAATACCGAAACCGATGCCCGAAACCCCGCCGGTTATCAACGCAGTCTTGCCCGCCCATTTATTCACTTCCTCCATCATTTTCCCTCTCGCCATGCAGATCACACTGTGCCAAATTGTTTGTGTTACATATAAATAAAGGAGAGTCGAGATGACCACCCCAGAGGAGCGGATCAGCGCGCTGGAGCACCGCGTCGGCGAGTTGGAGGACATCAACGCCATCCGTCGCATCCATTGGGCTTATGGCTATTATATCGATTTCAACCGCGCCAAGGATGTGTCCGAACTGTTCGCCGAAGATGGTGAGGTGATCTTCCTTTCAGGCATATACAAGGGCCGCGCGGGCGCGCTGCGACTCTATGGCACATGGTTCCAGAATTTCTTCCTTGAAGGCGGCGGTGAAGGCCCGGTCGATGGCTTTCTGCTCGATCATTTCCAGATGCAGGACATCATCACGGTCGCACCTGATCGGCAAACTGCAAAAGGCCGTTTTCGCGGGATGCTGTTCGGTGGCAGCCATGAAAGCCGCCGCTACCAGCCCGAAGGTCTGCCGCTGCAATTCATGGAGGCGGGGATTTACGAGAATGATTATGTCAAAGAGGACGGCGTGTGGAAGATCAAGCGGCTCGATTATATGATGCAGTGGCAGGGCGATTATGAAAAGGGCTGGTCTAAGACGGTCAGCCACCTCCAGCCGCTGACTGAATGCTTCCCGGCAAACCCGATTGGGCCGGACGCGATCCGCACGGAAGAAATCCGCAAGACCTGGCCATACCGGCATGATGTGCCGATGCACTTTGCGCACCCCAAATTCGGTGCGCTGCTGGCGGGGGAAGCGAAATGAGTGATGTAACCCTCTATCATTGGGAGCCCAACGCCAATTCGGGCAAGCCGATGCTCGCGCTGATGGAAAAGGGCGTGAAGTTCGAGAGCCAATATCTCGACATGCTCAACTTTGATCAGCACAAGCCGGACTATCTGGCGGTCAATCCGCAAGGGACAATTCCGGCGATGACACACGGTGATAACGTGCTCGTCGAATCGACGGCGATCATGGAATATGTGGATGAGGCGTTCCCCGGCCCGTCGCTGATGCCCGCCGACCCGCGCGACCGGCTCCGCATCCGCTGGTGGATGAAGTTCATGGATCAATGGCTGGGGCCGAGCTTTTCGATGTTTGGCTGGAAATATTTTGTCGGGCCAGCCGCGCGGCAAAAGGGCGAGGCGGAACTGGAAGCGGCGATCAATCGCATCCCATTGCCCGAGCGGCAGATCGCCTGGCGCAAGGCGGTCTATGGCTTGTTCTCGGATGAGGAGATGGCGGAAAGTGGGCGGCGGATTGGCGTCGGCATCAAGATGCTGGAGGCGGAGCTTGTCAAGCGCGACTGGCTGGCGAGCGATCAATACTCACTGGCGGACATCAACGGCTTCAATCTCGCCTATGCGTTGCCGCTGTCGCAGCCACATCTGAGCAATGACGAACTGACCCCCAACATCATGCGCTGGTTGCGTAAAATATATGCGCGCCAGGCAGTGAAAGATTGCTGGGCGCTGGGCCGCACCGATATGGTCAAGCGCGTCGAAATCCTGGAGCAGGATTATATCCCGCCCAAGCCCGAATCCGAGGGCATCGCAAAAGGTATAGGTGATAAGGAGAACCTGGCACGATGAGCGCGATACTCTATTATGGTGAACCCAATGGCGCATCTTTCACGGTGCTGGCCGCGCTTGAAGAGAGCCGGCTGAACATCGAGACGCGGTATCTCGACTTGCTGAGCGGAGCACGGCACCGGATCGTGGGCCTCACCGACCGCGTCGCGCTCGATATGGGCGTGGAAGGCGAAGGACCGGTGCTGGTCATTAACGGTGAGGCGATGACCGAGAGCGTGTTCATCGCGCAATATCTTGATGAGGCGGGTGCTGGGCATATGCAGCCCAAGGACGCGCACACCCATTGGCAAATGCTGATGTGGTGCCGCCGGGTGACGGAGCGAGCCGCTCCGGCGGCGGCGTTTCTCGGCTGCCGGTCCAATGCGCATACCAAACTGGCGGCGATAAGCGAAGCGGCTTTTGCCGACCTCACCGCGCACATCGTCAGCCCTGACCTGAAGGCACGCTGGGAGGCATTGCGTAGGGGTGATTTCCAGCAGGCACAGGAGGAAGACAGCATCGCCAAAATCAGCGATCTCGCCGCGCTGTGCAATACCCAGTTGGGCGACGGGCGCGACTGGCTGATCGGTGATTACAGCATTGCCGATCTGGTCACCTATGGCTGGCTCGCGGGAATGCGTGGCATCGTGCCCGATGCCTTCGCGGACAGGTCGAAGCTGGCGGTCTGGTTCGCGCGGGTGGAAGCGCGGCCCTCCGTCCAACGGGCCTTGGCGCACGCCATCGCCGCGCACCCCGGCCAACACTGGGCACCGGGGCCGGAAATCAACCGCTGGGGGTGATGGACTTTCGTGTCTGATCGTCGCACAACTATGCCAGAAAATCATGGAGGGATGTATGAAGAAGCTGTTGATCGCGGGGGCCGCGCTGGGGCTGATCGGGGCGAGCGGGCCGCATACTGGCCCGAACAGTGTGACCACCGCGCGACTCGAAAGTGCCAATGCTGACACCGATAATTGGCTGAGCTATGGCCGCACGCAGGACGAGCAGCGCTATTCGCCGCTCGACACGATCAATGCTGGCAATGTAGGGCAGCTTGGCCTTGCCTGGTATAGCGATCTCGACACTAATCGCGGGCAGGAGGGGACGCCGCTCGAGGTCGATGGCACGCTCTACATCAGCACGGCGTGGAGCAAGGTCGAAGCCTTCGATGCCGCCACCGGCAAGCTCAAATGGAAATATGATCCGCAAGTGCCGCGCGAAATTCTGGTCAAAGTCTGCTGCGATGCGGTCAATCGCGGGGTGGCTGTGTATCAGGGCAAAGTCTTTGTTGGCGCACTCGACGGGCGGCTGATTGCGCTCAATGCCGCGACCGGCAAACCGGTGTGGAGTGTGCGAACTGCGCCCGTCACCTCGAATCTCACAATCACTGGCGCGCCGCGCATCGTGAAGGGGCGCGTGATCATCGGCGCGGGCGGCGCGGAATTTATCTCACGCGGTTATGTGAGCGCCTATGATGCCAACACCGGCAAGATGGCGTGGCGCTTTTACACTGTGCCGGGCGATCCTCACAAACCCTTCGAGCAGCCCGCGCTGGCCATGGCGGCCAAGACCTGGGGCGGGCATTACTGGACCTATGGTGGCGGCGGCACGGTGTGGGACGGGATCAGCTATGACCCCAAACTCAACCTCATTTACATCGGCACCGGCAATGCCGAACCGTGGAATGGTTCGGTGCGCGCGCAAAAGGAAGGCGACACGCTGTTCACCTCCTCGATTGTCGCGATCAACGCCGATACCGGCAAATATGTCTGGCATTTTCAGGAAACGCCGCGCGACCGCTGGGATTTCGATTCAGCGCAGCAGATCATGCTCGCAACCATCAAGATCAATGGCGCAGAGCGGCGGGTGGTGCTCCATGCGCCCAAAAACGGATTTTTTTATATTCTCGATGCGGCGACTGGGAAATTCCTCTCCGCCAAGCCCTTCACTTTTGTGAACTGGGCGAAGGGGATTGATCCCACCACCGGGCGACCCGATTTCAATCCGCAGGCGTTCTACGACTTGACCGGCAAGCCGTTCATCTCAGTGCCGGGGGCGGGTGGCGCGCATAGCTGGCAACCGATGTCGATGTCTCCCAAGACGGGCCTCGTCTATATTCCGATCAACGAGGCTGGCTTCCCCTATGCCGCTTTCGATCCGAAAACCTGGAAGCCCAATCCGCTCGGGTTTCAGACCGGGATTGATTTGGGCAAGATGGCGACGCCGCCGATACCAGCCGTGCGCGCGCAGATCATGACCGCAACGACCGGATCGCTGGTCGCCTGGAATCCCGTGACGCAGAAAGAGGCCTGGCGGGTGCATTACATGGGCCCTTGGAATGGTGGAACGCTGGCGACAGCGGGCAATCTCGTGTTTCAGGGCACGGCGGGCGGCGATTTCAAGGCGTATAGCGCCGACACCGGCAAGGAACTCTGGTCGGTGCCGGTGCAGACCGGCGTGATCGCTGCACCAATGACTTACCGGATCAAGGGCGTGCAATATGTTGCGGTGCTCGCGGGCTGGGGTGGCGTGTGGGATGTCGCCACCGGGCAGCTTGCAGGCAAATCGGGGCTGACGCGAAATATCTCGCGGCTGCTGGTGTATAAGCTCGGCGGGACGGGCGCATTGCCGCCGC
>JAGWQR010000354.1 GCA_028869975.1 Alphaproteobacteria bacterium
ATGGCGCAGATCGCCGCCGATCTGGCGCACAAAGGCTGCCCGGTCTTTCGCTTCGATCGACGTGGAGTGGGTGACAGTGAAGGCGTGAATGGCGGCTTTGAATCGAGCGCGCAAGACATCGCCGCCGCGCTTGCCGCCTTCAGCGCTGCACAACCGCAGCTTTCCCGCATCATCGCCTTCGGAAATTGCGATGCGGCGACTGCGTTGTTGCTCCATGTCCCGCCCGGGATTGACGCACTCATCCTGACTAATCCGTGGGTGGTTGAGCCGCCTGCCGATCAGCCCGCCCCCGCCGCCGCCCGCGCTTACTATGCCGCCCGCCTACGCAATCCCCGCGCGTGGTGGAAGCTCATCACCGGCAAGGTTGATCTTGACAAGACCCGCGCCAGTCTGGCGTCCGCAGTGGCAGCCGAAGCGCCGTCGGCCCTTGCGGCGCGGGTTGCGGCCGCGATGGCGACAGTCACAATCCCAATCTATATCCACCTTGCCGCGCAGGATGGCACCGCGATTGCCTTCGATGCGCAATGGCAGGGCGCACAATTTGATGCGACGCGTACGCATGTGCAGATTATCGGGCATGACACCGCCTCGCACAGCTTTGCTCCGCCCGCTGATTATGCTGCCCTGCGGGACGCGATTCAGACGATCTTATTGGCTAAGCCTGCTGCCTGAACGGGGCAAAGCTCGCCAGCACTTCACGCTGGTGTGCCATGCCCGCCCGTTCGCGCACCAGAAACTCCTCAATCGCGCGCCGGAAGGCTGGGTTGGGGATATAATGCGCTGAAAATGTGGGGACCGGCACATAACCGCGCGCAAGCTTGTGCTCGCCTTGCGCCCCTGCTTCAACGCGGCTTAACCCGCGTGCCAGCGCTGCATCAATCGCCTGATAATAGCAGAGCTCGAAATGCAGGAACGGTACGTCCTCGGTGCAGCCCCAGTAGCGGCCATAGAGCGTGTCCGCACCGATGATATTGAGCGCACCGGCAATCGGCTGTCCGCCGCGCTTGGCCATAATCAGCAGCAGCCTGTCCGCCATCCTCGCACCGATCTCATCAAAAAACGCGCGGGTCAGATAGGGTGTCCCCCATTTGCGCGCGCCGGTATCCTGATAGAAATGCCAGAAGGCATCCCAGTCTTGCGCGCGGATGTCGGCCCCCGACAAATGCACAATCTCCAAACCCGCTTGCGCGGCGGCACGTTCCTTGCGAATGGATTTGCGCTTGCGTGAGGCGAGGCTGTTAAGAAAGCCTTCAAAATCGCCATAGCCGTCATCGGCCCAGTGGAACTGCATCCCCTCGCGGACCAGCCAGCCTGCGGCGCGGAATAGCGCCATCTGATCGGGTGCGACGAAAGTGGCATGGGCAGACGATAGCCCATGTTCATCAACCAGACCCTGCGCCGCTGCGATTAGCGCTGCCGCCGTTTCCAGATCGGCGGCGAGCAGGCGCGGCCCCGGCACCGGAGTGAACGGCACCGCGATTTGCAGCTTGGGATAATAGCGGCCGCCGGCCCGCTCCCATGCATCGGCCCAGCTATGATCGAAGACATATTCGCCCTGGCTATGGGTTTTGAGATAGGCGGGCAGGGCCCCGGCAAGCGCGCCATCTACCCCCGCCATCGTAATGGGCACCGGCTGCCAACCCGTGCCGCGCCCGACAGAGCCGGAATGCTCCAGCGCCGCCAGAAATGCGTGGCTCAGGAACGGGTTTTTTTCTCCGGCGAGCCGGTTCCACGCATTGGCAGCAAGCGCGGCGACGCCACTGTTGATCTGCGCTTGTATGGTGCGCGCGCTCATGCCCGTTCGTAGATAATCTCGTCGGCATGGGCGAGTGCGGCGCGCTCTTCCTCGGCATTGGTCACCGTCCACGTGAGCACCGGCAGCCCATGCGCACGCACGGCGGCGACCAAAGGCGCGGCGATATAGGTGATGTCATAGGCGAGAAACTGCGGATAAGCCTGACGCAGCAGCCGCCGCGCCGCGAAGCCTTCGCGTGCCTTTTTGAAGCCGCGCTTGTTGGCGTCGCCAGTTTCGGTCATCACCTGCCCGCGCGGGATGCGCGCCGCATAGTCATGGAACCAGCGGCCAACGAGCGGGTTGAACGACATCACCGCCGCATTGCCCTGATACCCCTCCAGCGCGCGCCGCACCGCCATGCACGCGGCCCGGATCGGGTGCGCCTCGGGCTTGATTTCGATCAGCAAGGGCACTTGACCTGCGACCAGTTCGAGCACCTCTTCCAGTGAGGGGATGGTTTCGGCGCTGCCTTTGAGGTGGATGGCGCACAGATCATCGGCGCATTTGCCCGCAACCAGCCCGGTTTCTCCGGTAAGCCGCGACAGATCGGTGTCGTGGAACACGAACGGAATACCGTCGGCAGACATCTGGATATCAAGCTCGATGCCGTGCCCTAGCGCAATCGCAGCACGAAACGCGGCACGACTGTTTTCCACCACACCCCCGCCATGCAGCCCTCGGTGAGCAAAGGGCTGCGCGGTCAAGAACGCCACATGGTCTTTAGGCGGCGGCGCGGGCAGCGCGCGATCAAGCAGGCTTGAGAGCGAAAATCGCATCAACTTCAACCACTGCACCAAGCGGAAGGGTGGGTACACCCACTGCTGCTCGCGCATGTTTGCCCGCATCGCCAAACACTTCAACCATAAGTTCCGACGCGCCATTGGCCACTTTGGGCTGATCGGTAAAGCGCGGATCGGAGTTAACGAACACATTTAGCTTGACGACGCGCGCCACACGCTCCAGCCCGCCCAGCGCCACATTAACCTGCGCCAGCACCATCAGGCCGCACGCCCGCGCGGCGCGGGTGCCGTAAATCACATCCCGATCCTCGCCGAGCCGTCCGACCATCACCTGACCATTCTCGAAGGGCAACTGCCCTGAGACATAGAGCATATCGCTCGCTTCGACGCAGGGCACATAGGCCGCAACCGGCGCGGCGGCCTTGGGCAGTTCGATCCCCCGCCGGGCAAGCTTTTGCACGAGCGTTTCTTCATCAACGAGCGGGGGCGGGTTCATGGTCAGCGGTTTGCCGTTGGTCATTCCGGTTTCTCCAGGATCGGGTGTTGATCCGCCTATACACAGTTGCCGCGCCCGCGCCAATTTGATTAACGGCCCCGTGCGCATTATGGCACGTATCAAAAATGATGGGAGTGTATATGAAAGCCTTTATTTTTCCGGGGCAAGGTTCGCAGAGCGTGGGCATGGGCGCGGCGTTGGCCACAGCGAGCGCGGTGGCGCGCGCGGTGTTTGAAGAGGTCGATGATGCGCTCGGCCAGAAACTTTTCAAACTGATGGCGGAAGGGCCGGAGGATGCGCTCCAGCTCACCGCCAATGCCCAGCCCGCGATCATGGCCAATGCCATCGCCACGCTGCGGGTGCTGGAGCGCGAAGGCGGGGTGCGGCTGGCGGAGAAAGCCAGTTACGTCGCGGGGCATTCGCTCGGTGAATATACGGCGCTATGCGCGGCGGGCGCGTTTGATCTTGCAACCACCGCAAAGCTGCTGCGCATCCGGGGTGATGCGATGCAGGCGGCGGTGCCGGTTGGGGTGGGTGCGATGGCGGCGCTGCTCGGCGCTGATCTGGCGAAGGCACAGGCGCTTGCGGAGGCGGCCTCGGAAGGCGAGGTGTGCAGCGTTGCCAATGATAATGACCCCGGCCAGGTTGTCATTTCAGGCCATAAGGGCGCAATCGAGCGCGCGGTCGTACTGGTCAAAGAGCATGACATCAAGCGTGGTGTGTTGCTCCCCGTCTCGGCGCCGTTCCATTGCCCGCTGATGCAACCTGCCGCCGATAAAATGGCCGAGGCACTGGGCGAAACCACGATTCAGGGGCCGCTCGTGCCGCTCTTCGCCAATGTCATAGCCGCGCCGGTGCATGACCCTGCTGTCATCCGCGATCTGCTCGTGCAACAGGTGACCGGCACGGTGCGCTGGCGCGAATCGATCATCAACATGGCAGCGGCTGGCGTCACCGGCACCATCGAATTGGGCGGCAAGGTGCTTTCGCCCATGGTCAAGCGCTGCGTGCCGGACATGGCCACCGCCAGCATCATCAGCATGGATGATATTGAAGCGATTTTGAAGGAGATATGAGCATGTTTGACCTTTCGGGTATGACCGCGATGGTGACGGGCGCATCGGGTGGGATTGGCTCTGCGATAGCCAGGGGACTGGCAGCGCAAGGCGCGCGCGTGGCGCTCTCAGGCACGCGCGAGGATGCGCTCAAGGCGGTTGCCGCTGAAATCGGCGGTGATTGCGTGATTCTGCCGTGCAACCTGTCGGATGCCACAGAGGTTGATGCCCTGATCCCGCGCGCGGTTGAGGCGCTGGGTGGCCAGCTCGACATCCTTATCAACAATGCCGGTGTTACGCGCGACAACCTCATCATGCGGATGAAGGATGACGAATGGGATAGCGTGATCCGCATTAATCTGGAGGCTGCGTTCCGCCTGTGCCGCGCCGCCGCCAAGCCGATGATGAAGGCGCGCTTCGGGCGCATCATCACGATCACCAGCGTGGTCGGCACCACCGGCAATCCGGGGCAGGCCAATTATGCGGCGTCGAAAGGCGGCCTCACCGCGATGTCGAAGGCGCTGGCGCAGGAACTGGCTTCCCGCCAAATCACGGTCAACTGCGTTGCACCGGGGTTTATCGCCTCGGCCATGACCGAGGGGTTGCCCGAGTCGCAAAAGCAAGCACTGCTCACCAGAATCCCGGCCGGAAAACTGGGTGAGGGCGCGGATGTCGCCGCCGCCGTCGCCTATCTCGCCAGCCGCGAGGCCAGTTATGTGACCGGCCAGACGCTCCATGTGAACGGCGGCATGGCGATGATCTGATCGCCCTTCACGTCCCGCAATAGGTGACATGGTGCGGCGCATCGGCGGGCGCGCCTTGGGCATAATCCGCCCAGTCGGCGCGTTCGACATAGGGGTGCGTCACCACCTCCAACACCTGCATGAACGGCACCATATCGCCCGCCTCGGCGGCACTGAGCGCGGCATCGACCATATGGTTGCGTGGGATATAGAGCGGATTGACCGCATTCATCTGCGCCGCGCGTTCTTCGGGGGGCGGCTCCTCGCGCGCCAGCCGCGCGTGCCAGTCGGCAAGCCAGTCATCGAGCGCATAAGGTTCACGCAGCAGATCGCGCACCACATCATCTCCCTGTGTCAAACTCGTGGCGAGCGCACGGAACAGGTTGGTGAAGTCTACCCTCTGCCCTTCCAGCGCCGCAAACAGCCCCTCAACCAATGCGGCATCATCCTCTTCATCCGAAAACAGCCCAAATTTGGGCCGCATCCGCGCCACCCAAGCCCGCCGGAACCGCGCAGGAAATGTGTCGAGCAGCGCCTGGCACTGCGCCACGCCTTGCGCATCCACCGCCTCGATCAGCGCCAACAACGCCGAGGCAAGCCGCACCATGTTCCAGTGGCAAATCGCGCTCTGATTGCCGAACGCGTAGCGACCCTGACGGTCGATCGAGCTGAACACTTCGCGTGCGCTATACGCATCGAGGAACGCGCAGGGGCCATAATCGATCGCCTCGCCCGATATTGCGACATTGTCGGTGTTCATTACGCCGTGCACAAACCCTAGGCTCATCCACTGCGCGACGAGCGCAATTTGCGCGTCCATCACCGCCTCCACCAGCGCGAGATAGGGGTTGGGCGCGTGGGCGGCTGCGGGGTAATGTCGCAAAAGCGCATAATCGGCGAGCTGGCGCAGCGCATCCGTGCCCGGCGCGCGCGCCGCCCATTCAAACGTGCCGACGCGCAAATGGCTGGCTGCCACACGCAAGGCCACCGCGCCGGGGTGCGGCTGATCGCGCTGCACTACCTCGCCCGTTTCCACCACCGACAGGATACGCGTGGTCGGCACGCAGAGCGCCGCCATCGCCTCCGAGATCAGATATTCGCGCAAAGCCGGGCCAAGCGCCAGCTTGCCATCACCACCGCGCGAGAAAGGCGTGCGGCCCGATCCCTTGAATTGCAGGTCAAAGCGCCGGCCATCGGGCGCGACAATCTCCCCCAGCAACAGCGCCCGGCCATCCCCCAGCACCGGCGAGAATCCGCCAAACTGATGCCCGGCATACGCCAGCGCAACCGGCTCCGCCTCGACCGGAAGCGCATTGCCAACGAGCAGGTGCTCAGCGTCGTCCAAAGGCAGCGCCAAGCCCAGCGCCTCCGCCAACGCGCGGTTGAGGATCGTCAATCGCGGCGCAGGCGCGCGCTCCACCTGGGCGGGCACAAAAAATCCCTCCAGCGCCCGCACCAGACTATTGTCAAACCGCCAGGTTGCCTCATTCTCCATGCCGTACCTCTACCGCGCTTGCCTTTTGCACGCAATTCGGTTAGGCGCGCCGCTCGCTTCCGGGCTGGTCGGAAACCAGCCGCAAACAGGAGAACCGAAATGAAAACCGGGATTCACCCCGATTACCATATGATTACAGTCAAGATGACCGATGGCACCGAATTCCAGACGCGCACCACCTGGGGCAAGGAAGGCGATACG
>JAGWQR010000035.1 GCA_028869975.1 Alphaproteobacteria bacterium
GGCAATTACGGGCATGTGACTGTAACGCACAGCCGCTTTGAGGCCGGACGCGGTGGCCAGTATTTCAAGAGCCGTGCTGCGCGAAACGACGTGACCGACAATCTCTTCGATGACAGCCATGGCCATCTGACCAATTATATGATTGATCTGTGCGCGGGCTCGGTGGGCACGGTCGCGCGCAACCATATCATCCAAGGCGGCGACAAGGAAAACCATTCGGCGCTGATCGCGGTCGCGGCGGAATCGCGCGATCATTCGTCAGCGGGGCTGGTGATTACCAATAATGTCGCCAACTATGCGCCCGGACCGAATGCGGGGCAATGGACGGTGTTTGTGGCGGACTGGAGCCACCAGCCGCTGCGGATCAGCGCCAACAGTTTTGACCACCGGATGAAGCCGTTCGAGACGCGCTGATTATTGTCTAGACGATATAATCCGGGTTGATAGTTATAACGGCTGCATCCCAGGCCGGGATGGCGTCGGGGCGCAACGGCATCATGAAGCTTTTGCCGTCCGCTTTCTCGATTTCAAGAATGTCCCCCGCGCCGAAATTCTCAACGCTCACGCAGGTGCCGACGCGCGCGCCATCGGGGGTGCGCACGCTCAATCCAATCAGATCGGCATGATAATACTCCCCCTCGGCCAGCGGTGGGAGGCTGTCACGCGACACGGTGAGCGGCACGCAGCGCATGGCTTCGGCAGCGCTGCGGTCTTTGATTTCAGCGAAACTGGCGAGTGCACCTTGTGGCGTTTCACGCACGGAGGTCAGCGTCAATGCGGCATCATTAAAATGCTGGTGTGCGCGCAGCGAGTCCACATTCTCGCAAAACAGCTTGAGCCGAACCGCCCCGCCCACGCCATGCGCGCCGGTGATGACGGCCAGCGTGACGGGGCGTGCGGACACTGATCAGGCTTCGGTAGCGGGGGCTTCTTCAGCAACAGGCGCGGCTTCCTCAGCGGGCGCTTCGGAGGCAGGTGCTTCCTCGGCCACAGCTTCAGCGGCAGGCGCTTCTTCAGCCACAGCTTCTTCAGCCGGAGCAGCGGCAGCCGCTTCAGCCTCGGCCTTGGCAGCGGCGGCAGCTTCAGCTTCGGCGGCCTTGGCCGCTTCGGCAGCTTCCTTGGCCTCTTCAGCTTTCTTGGCGGCTTCTTCAAGACGCTCGAGCGCCTTTTCGCCCGGCCTGCCCTTGTTCGGATTGTTGCGCGCGGCGCGCTCACGGATGCCCGCCGCATCAAGGAAGCGCAGCACGCGGTCGGTTGGCTGCGCGCCAACGCTCAGCCAGTGCTGTGCGCGCTCGCCGTTGAGCACGACGCGGTTGGCATCATCCTTGGCGAGCAGCGGATTATAGGTGCCGATCTTCTCGATGAAGCTACCATCGCGAGGGCTGCGCGCATCGGCGACCACGATCCGGTAAAAGGGGCGCTTTTTGGAACCACCGCGCGCCAGACGAATTGAAACAGCCATTATATTTTCCTTTGTGTTGAAAGTGTTAGATTATTTCTTGAACAGGTTGGGCGGAATGTTGCCCAACTGCCCGCCCAGTTGTTTTTGCAGATCGGCCATGCTCGGCATCGCGCCGCCGGGAGTACCGCCCGCGCCGCCCATCATCGACTCAAGTCCGCCGCCGCCGAACATTTTGGCAAGGCCACCAAGCCCGCCCATTTTCTTGAGCTTCTTCATTGCGCCGGCCATTTCCATGTGCATTTTGAGCAGCTTGTTGACTTCTGATACGGTAACGCCCGCACCCTTCGCCACCCGGATTTTGCGCTTGGCGGCCATGATCTCAGGCTTGGCACGCTCCTTGGGCGTCATCGAACCGATGATCGCTTCCATATGGATCAGCACCTTGTCGTCCATGCCCGATTGCGCCATCGCGGCCTGCGCCTTCTTCATCCCCGGTATCATGCCCGCAAGCGCGCCAAGCCCGCCCATCTTACGCATTTGCTGGAGCTGGGCCTTGAGGTCGTTCATGTCGAACTCGCCCTTGGCCATCTTGGCGGCCATTTTCTCGGCGTCTTCAGCGTCGATCGTCTCAGCGGCGCGCTCGACCAGCGACACAATATCGCCCATGCCGAGAATGCGTCCGGCGACGCGCTGCGGATGAAATTCCTCCAGCCCGTCGAGCTTTTCGCCCGTGCCCGCGAATTTGATCGGCTGCCCCGTCACATAGCGCATCGACAGCGCCGCGCCGCCGCGCGCATCGCCATCCATGCGGGTGAGGATGACGCCGGTGAGCGGCACTTGGCGCGTAAAGGCCGACGCGACATTGACCGCATCTTGGCCCGTGAGCGAATCCACCACCAGCAGCGTCTCAACCGGTGCGGCCTCGCGGTGCACCGCCTGCATTTCAGACATCAAGGCATCATCAACATGGAGCCGCCCGGCAGTGTCGAGCATCAGCACATCAAAGCCCTGGAGCTTTGCGGCCTGAAGCGCGCGCCGGGCAATATCGACCGGCTGCTGGCCGGTAATGATCGGGAGAGTCGCGACTCCCGTCTGTTCGCCGAGCACCGCCAACTGCTCCTGCGCGGCGGGGCGGTTGACATCGAGCGAGGCCATCAGCACGCGCTTATGCTCGCGTGCGGTGAGGCGGCGCGCGATCTTGGCAGTCGTGGTGGTTTTACCCGAGCCTTGCAAGCCTACCAGCATGATGACAGCCGGCGGCGTGGTCGCCAGATTGAGTTCGGCGGTTTCCGCGCCCAGCATTTCCACCAGCGCATCATGGACAATCTTGACGACCTGCTGGCCCGGCGTCACCGAGCGCAGCACCTGCGCGCCGACTGCCTTTGCGGTCACGCTGTCGATGAACGAGCGCACCACGGGCAGCGCGACATCGGCCTCCAGCAGCGCGGTGCGCACCTCGCGCATCGCCTCGCGCACATCGGCTTCAGACAGCGCGCCACGCCCGCGCAACCGGTCGAACACCTTGCCTAAACGATCACTCAGCGAGTCGAACATCGATCAATACAATCCCATAAACGCAAAAAACGCCGGCGGACGAAACCTCGTCGGCCAGCTTGATTTTGCGTTTCCGTTGCCGGAACATCGGATCGCTTAGGCCCGATCTTGCTGCACGTCAATCATCATGCAGCAATTTGATCTAGATTTTCACATGTTAGGGCAATTTTAACCCGTGATGGATAGTGAAAGACTGTAACCATTTTTCATATCGGGGACAGATGTGACCAAGTTAACCCTAACCGCGACGAATCTGCAATCAGAACGCCCGCCCGCCGGTATCCAGAGCGATGTTGTAAACGGCATCATCATTACGGCAGCGATAGTCTTGTTTGTATGGACGGGCGGCACCGCCATCCCCGCATCGGTCCGGCAGCTCACCGGACGTGGTGAGGTGGGCGATCAAGGGTTGACTGCTAATTTCCTGCTCAATGTCGCGCTGCTGTTTCTGGCCTGGCGCCGTTACAAGGATGCCAAGGCCGAGCGCGTCAGGCTTGCGGAAGAGCAGGATCATGCGCGTAAATTGTCGCTGATTGATCCGCTGACGGGTCTCGGTAACCGGCGTGCCCTGAGCGAATTGGGCGATGCGCTGATCGCGACGGCGCGCCGCCGCAACAAGGCGGTCGCGATGATGCTGCTCGATCTCGACCATTTCAAGAATGTCAATGATGTGCATGGCCATAGTGTTGGCGACGCGCTGCTGCGTGCGGTTTCGGCTGAAATGATCCGGCTCAGCCCGGAATCGGCGATCTGTGCGCGGCTGGGCGGTGATGAGTTTGCCTGTGCCATACTGTATGATCCGAACAATGCCGAGACGGTTACAAATGTTGCCAGCGCGCTGATCGGGCGGGTGGCACAACCATTTGATGCTGCGGGCATCCACACGCATATATCAGGCACAATCGGCCTTGCCGCTACCTCGACCGATTGCGAAACAATCGATGGGTTGATGCGCCGTGCCGACATTGCGATGTATTCGGCCAAGCATCAGGGCCGCAACCGCTTTGCCTGGTTCGATGTCTCGATGGAAAATGAACTGCGTCAGCGCAACGAGACCGAACTTGGCCTGCGCAAAGGCATTCCGCTCGGCGAGTTTGTGCCCTTCTTCGAGCCCCAGATTGATTTGCAGAGCAACACAATCATCGGTTTCGAGATGCTGGCGCGCTGGAATCACCCGTCTGGCGCGCTTATCGGCCCCGACAGCTTCATTCAGGTGGCGGAAGAGACCGGCATGATTGGCGATCTCTCGCTGTCGGTGATGCGCCAGGCGTTTGAAGAGGCCAAAAGCTGGGATCCTTCGATCACCATCTCCGTGAATATCTCGCCCGTTCAGCTCCGTGATCCCTGGCTCGCGCAGAAGATCGTCAAGCTGCTCGTCGAAACCGGTTTCCCGCCCAGCCGGCTTGAAGTTGAAATCACCGAAAGCAGCCTGTTCGAAAATCTGGCGCTGGCCCAATCGACCGTCGGCAGCCTCAAAAACCAGGGAATCAAACTCGCACTCGACGATTTCGGCACTGGCTACAGTTCGCTTGCGCATCTGCGCGCGCTGCCGTTTGACAGGATCAAGATAGACAAGAGTTTCGTGCTTTCGCTGCTTTCGAACAAGGACAGCGCCGCTATTGTCAACGCCATCACCCGGCTCGGAGACAGCCTCAATCTGCCGGTTACTGCCGAAGGTGTGGAAGATCCTGAAATCTACGAGAAACTGCGTACGCTCGGGTGCCAGAAAGGACAGGGCTGGCATCTCGGGCGTCCGGCGGACATCAAGCGCACGCGGCTCCTGCTTGACAGGTCAGGGTTGCTTGAAGCAAAAGCTAGCCCGGCAGCGGCGGAACAGGCTCGTGTAGCTGAACCCCTTGCGGAAGAGCCAGCCAGAATGCTCAAAGCCGGTTGATGATTGCCACCAGCGCTCACTCAAGGCGCTGGCATTGCGGATAGACTTGGAGGCGCCGCTGGGCTAGGGACACGCCATGGCGCGCTTCCATAAAATGCACGGACTTGGCAATGATTTTGTCGTGATTGACCTGCGCGAGGGCATGGTCGGGATGATGGCGGCGCAGGCGCGCGCGATTGCTGACCGCCATACCGGGATCGGCTGCGACCAGCTCATCCTGCTCGACCATGCCGCCAATGCCGATGTGGCGATGCGCATCTTCAACGCCGATGGCAGCGAAGCCGAAGCGTGCGGCAATGCCACGCGCTGCGTTGCGCTGCTGCTCGGCAAGCCGGGTCGAATCGAAACGCTGGCGGGGATTCTGGAAGTCTCTCCAGCCAATGCGATGGCGCAGGTGGTGATGGGTGAGCCTGCGTTTGACTGGGCGCGCATCCCGCTCGCCATGCCGATGGATACGCTCGATATGCCGGTGGGGTGGGACAGTTTGGATCGCCCATCGGCAGTTAATGTCGGTAATCCACATGTCGTGTTCTTCGTCGATGATGTGGAGGCGGTGCCGCTGAATGATCTTGGCCTCCGGATCGAGCATGATCCGCTGTTCCCCGAGCGGGTCAATGTCAATGTCGCGCAGATTCTTGCGAAGGATCATATCCGGCTGCGTGTGTGGGAACGTGGCGTTGGCGAAACGCGCGCCTGCGGCACCGGGGCATGTGCCACGGCGGTGGCCGCGCTGCGGCGCAAGTTGGTGACAAGCCCGGTTACGGTCTCGCTTCCCGGTGGTGATCTGACCATCGCATGGCAACCCGGCGAACCCATGTTGATGACCGGCCCGGCTACACATGTGTTTACTGGGGAAGCTGACTGGAGCCAGTTCGGCTGATGGGGGTGGAAGTGCTCAATTTCGGCTGCCGGCTCAATATCGCTGAGGGTGAAGCGATCCGGCGCAGTTGGCAGGGCAATAACGATGCGCTCGTCATCAATAGCTGCGCGGTAACAGCGGAGGCCGAGCGGCAGGCCAGGCAAGCGATCCGCCGCGCGGCGCGGGCACTTCCTGAGCGCGAAATTATCGTGACCGGCTGCGGCGCGGAAATTTCGCAAGCGCGTTTCGCGGCCATGCCCGAAGTGGCACGGATTATCGCCAAGGACATTACCGCGCCCGCCTACACCCCCCTCATCTCCGGAGCATCCCACGCCCGCGCATTCATCAGTATCCAGACCGGGTGCGATCATGATTGCACCTTCTGCATCATCCATGTGGCGCGTGGGGCCAGCCGCTCGGCGCGCATCGCTGATGTGGTGGCGGCGTGCCAGCGCGTGGTCGATCAGGGGCAGCGCGAGGTCGTGCTCACTGGGGTTGACCTGACCAGCTATGATGATGCGGGGCAGCCGCTCGGTGCGCTCGTCGCCGCAATCCTCGGTCAAGTGC
This sequence comes from Alphaproteobacteria bacterium, assembly GCA_028869975.1. Classification (GTDB taxonomy): domain Bacteria; phylum Pseudomonadota; class Alphaproteobacteria; order Sphingomonadales; family Sphingomonadaceae; genus JAGWQR01. The sequence goes on from JAGWQR010000035.1 coordinate 6,277, forward strand.
CCGGACTTGCGCGGCTGCGCCTCTCGTCGCTCGACTGCGTCGAGATTGATCCGGCGCTGGAGGAATTGCTGAGCGGGGAACCGCGCCTGATGCCACACCTTCACCTGTCGTTCCAGGCGGGAGACGACATGATCCTGAAGCGGATGAAGCGACGGCACTCGGCAGCGCAGGCGGTGGTGCTGGTGCAAAGGCTCAAGGCAGTGCGGCCTGAAATGACTATTGGCGCTGACCTGATCGCCGGGTTCCCGACTGAAACGCAAGCGATGTTCGCCAACACGCTGACGCTGGTTGAGCGGTGCGATATTGTATTCGGCCACGTCTTTCCGTTCAGCCCACGCCCCGGCACCCCCGCCGCGCAGATGCCGCAGGTGGCGCCAGTGATTGCCAAGGCGCGCGCCGCACAGTTGCGCGAAGTGATTGCCCAGCGCCGTACCCGCTGGTTCGATACGCTGATCGGCACCACGCAGGCGGTGCTGATCGAGCGCGACGGGATCAGCGGCCATGCGCCAAATTTCGCGCAGGTCATTCTCGCTGCGCCCGCCACGCCCAACAGCATCCAGACCGTCCGCATCACCGGCCATGATGACAATCGCCTGCACGGAGTCCCCGCATGAGCGAAGAAGCGCAAGGCTGGGGCGCGAAGCTTTTTTCGGGCCTGCGCAAAACCTCGTCACGCCTGAGCGAAAATCTCTCCGCGCTCGTCACCAAATCGAACCTTGATGCGGCGACGCTCGACGAGATTGAGGATGCGCTGATCGCGTCCGACCTCGGCCCGGCGATGGCGCACCGCGTGCGCGAACGGCTCGCCACCACCCGGCAGGAGCGCGGGCTGGATGAAGCGGGCATCCGCGCGATTGTGGCGGAAGAAATCGAGCAGGTACTCGCGCCTGTGGCCAGGCCATTGGAAGTAACCGGCTTCCCGCGCCCGCATGTCATCCTCGTCATCGGGGTCAACGGCTCGGGCAAAACCACGACGATTGCCAAACTCGCGCGCCGTTTTCAGGAAGAAGATTATGGCGTGATGCTCGCGGCGGGGGATACATTCCGCGCGGCGGCAATCGGCCAGCTCAAGGTCTGGGCCGAGCGGATCGGCGTGCCGATCATCAGCGGGCCGGAGGGGGGCGATCCAGCCGGAATTGTGTTCGATGCGGTGAAAAAGGCCACCGAAATCGGCACCGATGTGCTGATTGTCGATACTGCTGGCCGCCTGCACAACAAGCGCGAACTGATGGACGAGCTGGCGAAAATTCGCCGCGTGCTCGGGCGGCTCAACCCGGCCGCCCCGCATGATGTTGTGCTCGTGCTCGATGCGACCACGGGGCAGAATGCGCTCGCGCAGATCAGCACCTTTCAGGATCTGGCGGGTGTCACCGGCTTGGTGATGACCAAGCTCGATGGCACCGCGCGCGGCGGCGTGCTGGTTGCGGCGGCGGAGCAGTTCCGCCTGCCCATCCATGCCATCGGCGTCGGCGAGACGCTTGACGACCTGCGCCCCTTCGATGCAGGGGAACTCGCCCGCGCGATTGCGGGGTAGACTGTTAGACCGATTTATGACCGACACCACACTCACACCCGCCACGCCCTCGCTCACCAAGCTCGCCATCGATCTCGGCCCGCTGGTGATTTTCGTCGCCGCCTATGTGCTGAGCAAGAACCCGTTCATCGCCACCGGCGCGTTCATGGTCGCGATGGTCGCCGCGATCATTGTTGCCAAGATCAAGCTGGGCTCGATCCCCTTGCTGCTGATCTTCTCTTGCGTGATGGTAATTGTCTTTGGCGGGTTGACGATTGCGCTGCACGATCAGCGGTTCATCCAGATCAAGCCGAGCATCTATTATGCCAGCGTATCCGCCATCCTCTTTTATGGCGGCTATACCAAGCGCCCGTTCCTCAAACATGTGCTGGGCGATGCCTATCCGGAGCTGAGCGAGCGCGGCTGGCACCTGCTGGGGCGCAACTTTGCGTGGCTGTTTTTCGGGCTGGCCTGCCTCAACGAATATATCCGGCACTATTACTCATTCGCGCAGTGGGGCTGGTCGAAGCTGTGGCTGTTCACGCCGATCACCTTCCTGTTCGGCATGGCGAACCTGCCGATGATCCTGAAGCACAGCCAGAGCGAATGATGCGTACGCTGGAGGATATTTATACGGAATATGAATTCCTTGATGGTGATGACCGTTACCGCCTGCTGATCGACCTAGGCCGCGCGCTTGAAGCCATGCCCGATGCGCTCAAAACCGATGCAACGCTGGTGCGCGGTTGCTCGGCGAGTGTGTGGGTCTATCCCCAGGTGCGCGAAGGCGGTGTGCTGCATTTCCTCGCCGACAGCAACGCCGCGATCACCAAGGGGATTATCGCGCTGGTGCTGAGCGCGGTGCAGGACCGGAGTGCGGCCGACGTACGCGCGCTCGATATTGAGGGCGCACTCGCGCCGTTCGATCTCAAGAGCCAGTTGTCGTCGAACCGTACGCAAGGCATCCCCAACATGATTGCGCTGATCCGCGAGACAGCGGCGCGGGTATCGGCATGAGCGTGAGTGCGGCATCACCGCGCCGGATACTGGCTGCGGCGATGGTCGGCACCGCTGTCGAGTATTATGATTTCTATATCTATATGACGGCGGCGACGCTGGTGTTCGCGCAGCTTTATTTTCCCTCCAGCCGCCCCGATGCCGCGCAGTTCGCCTCGTTCGCAACCTTCAGCGTCGCGTTCATCGCCAGGCCTTTGGGGGCGGTTGTGCTCGGTCATTTTGGCGACAGGATCGGGCGCAAATCAACGCTGGTCACGTCGTTGCTGCTGATGGGTGGCTCAACCTTCCTGATTGCGTTCCTGCCCGGTTATGATGCCTGGGGCTGGTGGGCACCGGCCTGTCTGGTGGCATTGCGTTTTCTCCAAGGCTTCGGGCTGGGGGGAGAATGGGGCGGGGCGGTGCTGCTGGCGGTTGAAAATGCGCCGCCGGGGCATGAAGCGCGCTATGGCTCAATGCCGCAGCAAGGCTCGCCGCTCGGTTTCATCATCGCTAACGGGCTGATCCTCGCGATTGCCGCGCTGATGCCCGATGCCAGATTTCTGCGCTGGGGCTGGCGGATTCCGTTCGCGGCGAGCGCGGTGATGGTCGCGATTGGCCTGTGGATCCGGCTCAAAATTACCGAAACCCCAGCCTTTGCGGCGGCGATGCAGCAGAGAGAGACGGTCGCCGTCCCGCTCGGCAGCGTATTGAAACATCATTGGCGCAAGGTGCTTGCGGGGGGCGTGGTCGCCACCTGCACCTTCATGGTGTTTTATGTCATGTCGGTGTTTTGCCTCAATTATGGCACTAGGACTTTGGGCTACAGCTTCAAAACCTTCATCGGCTATCAGTTGCTTACCATTCCGCTGTTTTCGCTTATGGTAATCTTCAGCGGCTGGGCGGCGGACAGGCGCTGGTCGCAGGCGGGAATGCAGAAGGCTGGCGCACTGGCGGCGATCCTCTGCGGCGCACTGATGCCGCTGATGTTCAAGGGTCATGAACTGGGGCTGCTGGTGACGTATCTGGCGCTGCTTTCGGCGACGATGGGGCTGGCC
>JAGWQR010000355.1 GCA_028869975.1 Alphaproteobacteria bacterium
GAATGGTGACACGACCAATCTGCCGGCAAAATGGCTGCGCGCCTATCTGTCTGATTTATATCGCGACAACAAACTGGTGCGCGGATTGATGAAGATCGGGGGCAAAACGATAGATCTCGGTCTCATAAAAACCCCCTGCTACATTCAGGCCGGAAGCGAAGATCATATCGCACCGCCCGAGAGTGTATGGAAGCTAACGCAAACATTTGCCGGGCCAATGCGTTTTGTTCAGGCCGGTTCGGGGCATATTGCTGGCGTTGTCAATCCGCCCGCCGCACAAAAATACCAGTATTGGACGAATGACAATCCAGCATCTACACTGGAGGACTTCAGAAGCAGTGCAAAAGAAACGCCTGGCAGTTGGTGGCCTGACTGGTTGGCATGGCTACGTGCGTCTGGCCCCAAGCAGGTTCCTGCAACAGGTGCACGGATTCCCGGTGAGGGCGCGTTGTCAGCCCTCGAAGATGCACCCGGACGCTATGTGAAAGCGCGCTGATGGCTGCAAAACTTCGGGCAGATCAACTGCTGGTTGAGTCCGGACTGGCTGAAAGCCGCACAAGAGCGCAGGCGCTTATTTTGGCAGGCCTTGTCCATGCCGGATTTGGACGCATCGACAAGTCGGGACAGATGCTCACAGCCGAGACCGTCCTCAGCGTGCAGGGCAAGGATCATCCCTGGGTATCGCGTGGCGGGATCAAACTTGAACATGGTCTGGCGCATTTTTTATGGGATGTTACCGGCTGTGTGGCCATGGATGTCGGTGCCTCAACCGGTGGCTTCACCGATGTCCTGCTTGAGAAGGGCGTGTCGCGCGTCTATACTGTCGACAGCGGTACCAACCAGCTCGCCTGGAAGTTGCGCACCGACCCGCGTGTTATCGTGCTCGAAAAAACCTCTGCGCGTGTTTTGACAGAACAGCATGTCCCGGAATTGGTGAATCTCATTGTCTGTGACGCAAGCTTTATCAGCCTGACCAAGGTGCTGGATCGGCCTCTCCAGTTTGCGCACCCGCAGTCCCGTGTCATGGCGCTCATTAAGCCGCAGTTTGAAGTCGGGCGCGCCGAAGTCGGAAAAGGTGTCGTAACCGATCCTGCACTGCGTGAGCGGGTTTGTGCTGAAAGCGCAGCCTGGTTTGAAACAAATGGATGGCATGTCGAGGGCATTATTCCCTCGCCGATCACCGGCCCCAAAGGCAATGTCGAATTTCTGATCGCTGCACAGCGGAATATCTGAATTCTTCGCTTTCCAGTCTCAAACAGAAGCGATATCATGGTGTATGCGAAGCAGAATCTTTCAGGTGGCACTCGCCTTGTCCGCTGCATTATTGCCGTGTCAGCGCCTGTTTGCAGAATCCTCTACGAAGGCACCACTGGTGCTTGCAGCGGCGAGTTTGCAGGAATCACTGAACGCCATTGCGGATCGCTGGGCCAATGCCGGGCATGTGCGCCCGGTCATCGCGCTGGCGGCATCGTCGCAACTGGCCCGCCAGATTGAAGCAGGCGCGCCAGCAGACCTGTTTATTTCGGCTGATGAGCAATGGATGGATGATGTCGCCGCACATGGCCAAATCGTCCCGTCCACCCGGCTAAACCTTGTTGGCAATGCGCTGGTCCTGATCGCGCCAGTACATGCGCCGCAGCATGTAAATCTCAAATATGGCGCGTCGATCCTGAGCTTATTGGGTGGCGGGCGGCTTGCCATGGCCGATCCGGATGCCGTGCCCGCCGGAATTTATGGCAAGGCCGCAATGCAAAATCTCGGGTTGTGGAACTCGGTTAGGAATCGGGTGGCGAAAGGGGCGAATGTACGCTCGGCGCTGCTGCTTGTTGATCGGGAAGAGGCCCCCCTCGGCATTGTCTACGCGAC
>JAGWQR010000356.1 GCA_028869975.1 Alphaproteobacteria bacterium
CATTTGAGTAGTTTATATCCGTTTGTTAATTTTGATTCGACACAATCGAGGATCATCCCGGCAATGTCGGTGCCGTCGAAATTCTCGATGGCGACGATGCCGGTGGGGGAGGTGACGTTAATTTCGGTGAGCCATTTGCCTCCGATGACGTCGATGCCGACAAAGATCAGCCCGCGCGCCTTGAGTTCAGGACCGAGTGCCGCGCAGATTTCATACTCTTGGGGTGTGAGTGCAGTCTTGTGCGCCGAGCCGCCCGCCGCCAGATTCGAGCGGATTTCACCGCTGCCGGGGATGCGGTTGATCGCGCCCGCCACCGCGCCATCGACCAGCACGATGCGCTTGTCGCCCGCCGCCACATCGGGGAGGAACGCCTGAACCATGAACGGCTCGCGCCACACTTGCCCGAAAAGCTCGGTGAGTGCGGGCAGATTGCTGCCGTCGCGCCCGATCTTGAACACCGCCGACCCCGCATTGCCATGCAGCGGCTTGACCACAATATCACCATGTTCGGCTTGAAACGCACGGACATCGGCGAGCGAACGGGTAATCAACGTAGGTGGCATGAAGCGCGCATAATCGAGCACGAAAAGCTTCTCTGGGGCGTTGCGCACGCTCGCCGGATCATTGACAATCAGGGTCTGGTGACGGATGCGTTCCAGCAGATGCGTGGCGGTGATATAACCCAGGTCGAACGGTGGATCCTGCCGCATGAAGATCGCGTCCACATCCGCGCCGAGATCAAGCGTCTGTGCCGCTCCAAAGTCGAAATGCGCGCCTGGATTGGCTAATTCTGGCCTCTGCACGCGCACCGGATGCGCCATGCACCAGAGTCTGCCCGCCTCATACGCCAGCGTTTTGACGTCATAATGGAACAGCGCGGCCCCGCGTTTCTGTGCCGCCAGCATGAGTGCAAAGGTCGAATCGCCTGCAATATTGAGGCTCTCCATCGGGTCCATCTGAAAGGCGAATTTGCGAGGCATAGCGCGCATGTAGGGTGTGGCGCGCCATTTGTCACCTGCCTGAGGGGCTGCTATGGCGCGCGCATGAACTTCACGCCGTTGCTTGCGCTTTTGCCGCTCACGATTGTCATGTCGGTCACGCCCGGCCCGAACAACATCATGGTGATGTCGTCGGGCGTCAATTTCGGGATGCAGCGTACCTGGCCGCATATGATGGGAGTTGCAATCGGCTTCCCGCTCCTGCTCGCGGCAGTAGGGCTGGGCCTGGGGCAGGTATTCAAGGCCTATCCGCTGATACAGACACTGCTCAAGATTTTGGGGATCCTCTATCTGCTGTGGATGGCCTGGGGACTATCGCAGGCACGGGCGCTCCACGAGCCGGATGCGCGCAAGCACCCGCTCTCGTTTTTCGAGGCGGCGCTATTCCAGTGGATCAATCCCAAGGCCTGGCTGTTTTGCATCGCACTGATGGCGGAATTCGGGGCTTATGTGGTAGCGCGTTGGCTCAACCTGGCGATGATCTGCGTTGTGGTTGGCGCCATCAGCCTGCTCAGCGTGTTGATCTGGGGAGTGGCTGGCACGCTGATAGCGCAGAAGCTACACTCGCCGATAGCGCTGCGCCGGTTCAACTGGACGATGGCGGTGGCGCTGGTGCTCTCGCTGATCCCAATGATTCACTGAGTTTCCATCCAGACATTCTTCAAGTGGCGTGGCCATGCGCCGGGCGCAATCAGGATCACGTCGATGCGGATCGATTCGCTGGCGCGCGCATATTTGTGCACAAGGGCCTGCGCGGCAGCGGCGACGCGACGCAAGCGGTAAGCATCAATCGCCGTGTCGAGATCGGCTGCATTTTTACGGGTCTTGACCTCAATAAATGCCAAAGTCCGCCCGCGCCGTGCAATAATATCTACTTCCCCCTGCGCAACACGCACACGCTGCCCGACGATGCGCCAGCCCTTCAGGCGCAACCACAAAGCCGCGCGTCGCTCACCCCAATGGCCGCGCTGTTCGGCCATTTTTCGGGTCATGCTTTCAGGGCCAAAGCGCGGGCATAGAGGGATTTGCGATTGACGCCGGTATTGCGCGCGACCTGCGCCGCAGCCTGCGCCGGGGAGAGACTGTGCAGAGCTTCGCGCAGTGCGGTATCAATCTCGCTGTCGGATAGCACTGGCGTTTCATCATCCGGCGCGACAATAACGACAATTTCGCCCTTGGGTGGTCTGGTTGTGAAATGCGCGATCAAGTCCGAGAGACGTCCCGGCACCACCTCTTCATGGATCTTGGTCAATTCGCGTGCCACAACTGCCTCGCGATCCCCCAATTCCGCGCGCAGGGCATCCAGCATCGCAACCAGGCGCGGTGCCGACTCATAAAAGACCAGCGTAGCTTCAACGGCTGCCAGCTCAGCAATAGCCGTTGCTCGAGCGCCGGCTCTGTTAGGCAGAAAACCGGCAAACAGGAAACGGTCGGTCGGCAATCCTGCAACCGACAGCGCCGCCACTGCCGCGCACGGCCCCGGAATGGTGATGACCTGATGCCCTGCCGCACGCGTATCGCGCACCAATTTGTAACCGGGATCGGAAATGAGCGGCGTGCCGGCATCCGAAACCAGTGCCACCGCACCTTGGGCGATCCGGGTCAGCAGTGCAGGCCGCACCAGTTCGGCATTATGGTCATGATAGGCGAGCATCGGCTTTTTAAGCCCGAGATGGCGCAAAAGCTTGGCGGTGACGCGCGTATCTTCGGCCGCGATCACATCAACCTGCTCAAGAATGCGGGCGGCGCGCCAACTTATATCTCCTAGATTGCCGATTGGCGTGGCTATGATATATAGGCCGGGTTTCAGGTTTTGCGTCATAAGGGGAGTGGTCATGGTATATGCGGCGGGCGTCAAGCAGAATGTGATGCGTAGATCCGCATTCGTGCGCCGGGGCGTGGTCATCATCGGTCTGCTTTTGGCCGGTTGTTCGTCCGTTGTGCCCAAATCCGCACCGCCACCGGTTGTACAGGCACCGCCCGTTGTGCAGGCGCCGCCACCGGTATCCAACGAATTGCCCCAGGATGTTGATCGTCACCGTATAGCGCTGCTGGTACCGACCACAGGCCCATATGCGGGGCTGGGTGCGTCGATTGCAAATGCCGCTGATCTGGCGATTATCCAGACGAGTAACAAGCGATTGCGCGTGACGAAATATGATACCGGAGCAGGCGCAGTGGCCGCAGCACAACATGCGATTGCTGATGGCAACCAGCTTATTCTGGGGCCGCTGCTGGGCAATGATGCGCGTGAAATTGCCCCACTCGCGCGATCTGCGCATATCCCTATTATCAGTTTCACTAATGATGCTACGGTTGCCGGTGACGGCGTGTGGGTGATGGGCTTTCTGCCGCAACAGGCGATTGCCCGTGTTGTGAACTATGCGCATGCCCATGGTGCCCATAATTTTGCAGGTTTGATACCCAATGGCGTCTATGGTGAACGCGCGGGTGCGGCGCTGCTTAAAACGACGCGTGAAGAGGGGTGGCCGGTGGTCTCGATGCAGACGTATAGTCCATCCCCCGCTTCAATGTCTGCTGCGGTATCGCGACTCAACAAGGCCGGGCATTATGATGCTGTCCTGATCGCGGATTCTGTTCGTGACTCAAGGCTTCTGGGGCCCTTTGTCAAGCATGGCTCCGCAGCCCGCATCCTTGGCACCGAATTATGGAATGACCGCAGCATTGCATCAAGCCCAGCACTGACGGGCGCCTGGTTCGCCAGCGTGTCCGATGGCGTTTATAATCAGTGGGTTGCCAGCTATCGCAGCAATTACGGCAAAGCACCGCCGCGTATCGCCAGCCTGGGGTATGACGCTGTGTTGCTTGTGACCCGCATCGCGAATAGCTGGCATGGCAAGGGAGCGTTTCCGGTGCAGAAACTGGTTGATAAATCAGGATTTTCGGGCCTGGACGGGGCGTTCCGCTTCCTGCCTGACGGACTTTCAGAGCGGGCGTTGCAAGTCAACCAGATTAGCCCTACGGGCATCAGGGTTGTATCGCCAGCCCCGGCGAGCCTGGGAAATTAATCGCTTCATTTCGGAATGGATGGCATATGCAGAACCAGCAGATCATTTTTGCCTCGCGCCCGACCGGCGCAGTAGAGTCTGGCAATTTTGCGCTGGTAGAGCGCCCTTTGGTGCCACTGGGCGATGGCGAGGTGCGGGTGCGTAACCTCTATCTCTCGCTCGATCCTTACATGCGCGGGCGGATGAGCGATGCCAAATCATACGCCGATCCGCAACCGTTGGGTGAAGTGATGATGGGCGGCACGGTTGGAGAAGTGATCGAGTCGAACAGCGCCAGATTCGCTGTCGGCGACAAGGTGCTTGCGATGGGCGGCTGGCAGCTTTACGCGACGCAGAACGAAAAGCTGCTGCAAAAGGTTGATGACACGCATATCCCGTTGTCCGCCTTTCTTGGCCCGGTCGGGATGCCGGGTGTCACCGCCTGGTATGGCCTCAACATGATTTGTGCGCCAAAAGAGGGCGAAACGGTGGTCGTCAGCTCGGCGAGCGGGGCGGTTGGCAGCGTGGTCGGGCAGCTTGCAAAAGCGAAGGGCTGCTTCGTGGTCGGTATTGCAGGCGGCGCAGACAAATGTGCGCATGTCGTCAACGATCTCGGTTTTGATGCCTGCATTGATTATAAGGCTGGCAATTTAAGAGACAGTTTTAAGACTGCGCTGGGCACCAAACGCATCGACGCCTATTTTGATAATGTCGGCGGTGAAATTCTTGAAACCGTTCTGGGCCGGATGAATGCCTTTGGTCGGCTGGCGCTGTGCGGGATGATCGCGGGCTATGACGGCGAACCCATCCCGATCAAGAACCCGATCGCGCTGCTGGTTAATCGGGTCAGGCTGCAGGGCTTCATCGTCACCGATCATATGGAGCATTGGCCCAAGGCGATGGCTGAACTGGGCGAGGTGGTGGCATCGGGTACGCTCAAATATCATGAGACGATTGCCCAAGGCCTTGCCAGTGCGCCGGAGGCGTTTGTCGGGTTGCTCAAGGGCAAAAATCTCGGCAAACAACTTGTGAAACTCAGCTGAACGGCGCACGCGCTCCCTAAATCACCACTGTCTTGTAATGGTGCCAGGCGAAGATGGCAGCAGCGCCGCGATATGGCCGCCACGCTTCGCCAATATTGCGCACCTGTTTTTCCTTCGGGCGTTCGCCCAGCGCCATTATCGCGCCGACGCTGATCTGCACCGCAAGATCACCCGCCGGCCAGATGTCGCGACGCCCTTCTGCGAATAGCAGGTAAATCTCCGCCGACCAGCGGCCAATGCCCTTGACCGCGCTTAGTAACGCAATCGCCTCCTCATCATCAGCGGGGAGCGTATCGAGTGGAAGCGCGCCACCATGCACGCGCTCAGCGAGCGAGCGCACATAGCTTTGTTTCTGGCGTGACAGGCCACATGCACGCAAATCTTCATCTTTTACATTAATTACGCTGCCCGGATCGGCAAGATTACCCAATTGATCTTCAAGTTTCCTCCAGATTGCATCGGCAGCCTTGAAGCTGACCTGCTGACCGATGATTGTGCGGAACAGCGTCTCATAGCCACGCGCCCGTCCGCGCGGTTCGGGATAACCGCTGGCTGTCAACGCTGCGCGAAAACGCGGCTCATGGGCTGCCAGCGCATCGAGATCCGCTTTCAAATCATTGGCCGATATTGCCACATCACCGCCTTGCATTCATATCTGATTGGAGACATAGCGCGCACGATACAGCTTTCGCAAGGGAAGGATTAATATGGCCAAGCTCATCATCGTAACGCGGGACGGCACCGAAAAGGAAGTTGAGGCAAAAGTCGGCCTGTCGGTGATGGAAAATATCCGTGACAACGGCTTTGATGAGCTGCTGGCGCTGTGCGGTGGTTGCTGCTCGTGTGCGACCTGCCATGTCCATGTTGATCCCGCTTTTGCGGACAAGCTGCCCAAGATGAGTGAAGATGAGAATGACCTGCTCGATTCATCGGACCACCGGGATGCGCAATCACGCCTGTCGTGCCAGCTTCATTTCACAGATGCGCTGAATGGCCTGAAAGTCCGGATCGCCGAGGAAGATTAGGCACTGCTCGCGGCATAAAGCGCAATCGCCGCCGCATTGCTGACATTGAGGCTCTCGACCTTGGCGGACATCGGCAGCCGTGCCACCTGATCGCAGTGCGCGATGGTGTTTTGGCGCAAACCTTCGCCCTCCGCCCCCAGCACGAGCGCCACGCGCGGCGCGCCCAGCGCTTCTGATAGCGTGACATTGGCCCCGCCATCGAGCCCGATCCGCCAGAATTCGGCCTGTGCGATTTCTTCAAGCGCCCGTGCCAGATTCGTCACACGCACCCATGGGACAATTTCGAGCGCGCCCGATGCGGATCGCGCCAGCACCCCCGATTCGGGTGGCGCATGGCGATCCTGCGTGACGATACCAAGCGCATCGAACGCCGCCGCCGAGCGCAGAATCGCGCCTACATTGTGCGGATCGGTCACCTGATCGAGCACGAGCAGAGTGGCGCGCGCGGGTGCTTCAGCCAGCACATCACCCAGCCAGACATCGGGCAGCGGATCGCATTCGATGACAATGCCTTGATGCGGCGCATCGCGCGGCACCAGTCGGCCCAGATCAGCCGCCTCGGCATAGCGCACCGGCACCTGGTGCGGCAGGTCATACTCGCCGAGCGCGGCGCGCGACCCCAATATCTGCGTAATCCGCCGTTCGGGGTTGGCCAGTGCTGCCATGACGGCATGTTTCCCCCAGATGCGCAGGCGCTGTTTGGGGGCGGGACGATGATCGCGGCTCATCGCACGCCCATGTTCGGATTTTTCCCGGTGCGCAAGCGCCAATCGGCTGACAAAAATGCTCAGCCGTGTTTCGCCGCCGCAATATAGCGCTCAACCACCCGCGCGAGGATAGTGAGTGGCACGCCGCCGGTCTGCACCACGACATCATCGAACGCCGCCAGATCAAATTTGCTGCCCAGCGCGGCCTGCGCCTGTTTGCGGAGCCGGATGATCTCGTTATGCCCGGTTTTATAGGCGCACGCCTGCCCTGGCCAGGCGCAATAACGATCGGTTTCGCTGGTCATCGCCGCTTTGGGCCGCCCGGTCTGCTCGGTCAGGAAGGCGATCGACTGTTCCCGACTCCAGCCCATTGCATGAATGCCGGTATCGACGACAAGGCGACAGGCGCGGAACTGCTGCGCCTGCAAATAGCCAATGCGCCCGAACGGATCATGCTCATAATAGCCGCCCTCATTGGCGATCTGCTCGGCATAAAGCGCCCAGCCCTCGACAAAGGCATTGAACTGCATGAGCGACGACATCAGCGGAATTTCGGCATGATGCTCTGCCAGATACGCGCCCTGCCAGGCATGGCCGGGCAGACCTTCGTGCGACGTCAGCGTCGGGAGCTGGTATTTGGGCCAGACATCCGTGGATTTGAGGTTGATATAGTAAATGGCGGGGCGCGAGCCATCAAGCGACGCGAAATTCATGTAGCCGAGTGGCGCGCCATCCTGAATATCGGGCGGCACGCGCTTGATTGTCAGGTCGGCCTTCAGTGGCATGTGCGAAATGCGCGGGAGCAGCGTGCGCAGAAAGGCGATGCGCTCATTAAGATAGGCAAGAATGTCGGCCCTGCCCGCATCGGTATCGGGATACATCTGCGACGGATCCTTGTTGAGCGCAATCAGCCGCGCGCCGACACTGCCTTTGGTCATGCCTTGTGCTTTGAGCAGCACGTCCATCTGGCCCAGTAATTCGCGGTTCTGCGCGAGGCCGATGGCATGAACCTCCGCCGGGGTCTGTCGTGTGGTCGTGCCCATGCCGAGCGCCCAATGATAATAGGCCTCGCCATTTTTCAACCGCTTGCCGACCCCGGCTACATCGGATGAATGCGCTGTGGCTTTCGCGAATGCCACAATCTGTGCATCGAGCGCAGGATAGACTTCCGATTCGATCAATTTGGTTGCGCGCGCCGCCCAATCGCCTTCAATCCCTTTGGCTTTGGCGCGACCGGCGAGCGACGTCACCAACCCCTGTTCCGCCGCCGCTATCGCGCGATAACCCCTGAGCTGCCCGAGCGCATTGCTGGCAATGAACGAGGGCGCCAGCACACCGTGCGCCGCATCATGCTTGAGCCGGTCGGTTTCCTGCCGGATCAGGCCTGCAAAAGCGTGCACGCGCGCCAGATAGGCTTCGGCATCCTCGCGCGTATTGACCGGGTGCTGCGAATTGAGGAATTCCGGAACATTGAGTACCGCACATTCCTGATGATTGATGACATAAGGGTTTGCGCCACCATCAAAGCCGCTGCGCGCACTGTCCAGCCCGAATTGTGCGCCAGCGAGTCCGCGTTCGATCGCGAACATCACCGTATCATATTGTACCTGCTCCTGGGGCGAAAGATGCGCGCGGCCTTGGCGGATCAACCGAGTCTTCATGGAGCGGGCAAGCTGCTCCCATGCTTCATAATAAGCCGGCGTTTCATCTGAGAGCTTACTACGCAATCCTGCATTTTTGCCGGTATCGACGCCCAGACTGGTAGCCTGATCGGGCCAGAGCTGGAGTGCATCGTCGGCGAGTTGCGCGAGCAGTTCTCCAAAATCATGTTGCGCGCTTGCCTGAATGGCGGTGGGGAGGGCGCTCAGCGCTGCGGCGGACCCGGCAGAACCCAGCAGGGCGCGGCGGGTGAGGGGGAGGCTAGTTTCGATCATGGCGCGAGGTTAGCGTCAAAATCGGCGCACGCAAGATTATTTTACGCGCTCAAAATTTTTACACATTGAAGCGAAACAACAACACATCGCCATCGGTCACGACATACTCTTTGCCCTCGGCACGCAGCTTGCCGGCATCTCGTGCTCCGGATTCGCCTTTATGAGCCACATAATCCTCATAGGCAATCGTTTCGGCGCGGATGAACCCGCGTTCGAAATCGGTATGGATGACACCCGCCGCTTCGGGCGCTTTCGCGCCTTTATGCACTGTCCAGGCGCGGCATTCCTTCGGCCCGGCGGTGAAAAAGGTGATGAAATCGAGCAGCGCATAGCCCGCACGGATGATCCGCGCGAGCCCGGTTTCCGCCAAGCCCAGATCAGCAAGAAACCCGCTGCGCTCGTTCGGTTCCAGCGCCACAATCTCCGCCTCGATCGCCGCCGAAATCACCACCGCCTGCGCGCCTTCTGCCGCAGCCTTCTCGAACACACGCGCGGAATGCGCGTTGCCGTTCGCCGCTGCGCCTTCCTCGACATTGCAGACATAGAGAACCGGCTTGGCGGTGAGCAACTGCGCCTGCATCAAATGGCGGGCCTCATCGGCGTCGGCCGGTTCGGTCAGGCGCGCGGGGCTCCCCTCCTGAAGCAGCGCCAATGCCTTGCCGAGCACTGCCGCCGCCGCTTTCGCCTCCTTGTCGCCCTGAGCGGCCTTTTTCGCCAAATTGGGCACACGTTTTTCGAGCGATTCGAGATCGGCCAGCATCAATTCGGTCTCGACCGTTTCGGCATCCGAAATCGGATCGACCCGGCCTTCGACATGGGTGATGTCGCCATCCTCAAAGCAGCGCAGCACATGGACGATCGCGTCCACCTCGCGGATATTGGCGAGAAACTGGTTGCCCAGCCCCTCACCCTTCGACGCGCCGCGCACGAGGCCCGCAATATCGACAAAGCCAAGCTGGGTCTCGATGATCTTGGCCGAACCGGCAATCGCCGCAATCGCATCCATGCGCGGATCGGGCACCGCGACGGTGCCAACATTGGGCTCAATCGTGCAGAATGGATAATTTGCTGCCTGCGCCGCTGCCGTCTCCGTGAGTGCATTGAACAGGGTGGACTTGCCGACATTGGGCAGCCCGACGATACCGAGTTTGAAACCCATTATGTGTAACGCCCATGACGATATGGTCGCCGTGGCCAAGAGAGTGGTAACTTTTGTCTGACCCCGGGTGCCAGCAACGCATCGCCAAAATCATAGCTAATAGATGGACTTGTTATCTCTTGAATGCCGAGCGTGTTCAATGTTTCTCTAACTCCAATTTTGAAGCCCTCTTCGGCCCACCAACGCGAGATTTCAGCAAAGCGATAATACATTTTGACTCTCAGAACGGAATCGATCTCTACACCATCGTCATTCATATAATCGATTAGCTCGGAAATTGTCTTATTGAGCGACTTTGACGAGCCCTCAGCATTATTGTCGTCCATATGTAATTTCCTCATAAAGCTACAACCTTAATCCGCCATCCGCCCCGCGACATCGCTCATAAAGCGCGCGTCATTGCCATCGGCGAGCCAGCCAGCCTCTGCCGCCAGCGCGCCGAGCAGGTCGGAGAGCGGTTCCATATCGGCTTTTGCGTAATTCCCCAGCACATAATCATGTACCGCGTCTTTATGCCCCGGATGGCCGATGCCGATCCGCACACGGCGGAAATCAGCGCCGATATGCTGGATGAGCGATTTGATGCCATTATGCCCTGCCGATCCGCCGCCGGTTTTCACCCGCACCTCAAAGGGGAGCAGATCAAGCTCGTCGTGCCACACCGTCACATCGGCGGGTTCGAGTTTGTAGAAATCCATTGCCGCGCGCACGCTCTCGCCTGACAGATTCATATAGGTTGCGGGCTTGAGCAGCAGAATCTTATGCGTCCCAATCCGCCCTTCCTGCGTCCAGCCTTTGAAACGCTGCCTGGGCGCATCAAAGCCATGCACCTCGGCGATGGTATCGAGCGCCATGAAGCCGACATTGTGCCGGTTGAGCGCATATTGCGCGCCCGGATTGGAAGCCGAACCACTCCCCCAGCCGCCCGAAGCCACAAATCA
>JAGWQR010000357.1 GCA_028869975.1 Alphaproteobacteria bacterium
AAGGTGACGATGTCGGGCGAAGTCAGCCCTGTGCTGATTGCACCATCCGCCGTGGTGACCCCCAGCGTGCCGATGGAGGCTGCATTGTGCCCGGCCATGCGCCAAAGCTGGCGGGTGAGTTCCACCGTCGAGGTTTTGCCATTGGTGCCCGTGACGGCAATGGCGGTTTCGGGGAAGGGCGCAAAGAATTTGGCGGCGAGCAACGCAAAAGTACGGCGCGGCTCGTCGCTCTGGATATGCACCGCGCCCTCAACCTTCGCCTGCGGCCGCGCGACCACGGCCACAGCGCCCGCGCGCACCGCATCCGCAATGAAATCCTCGCCATTGCGTTGCGCCCCCTGAAAGGCACCGAAAACGCACCCTGGCGCAACCATGCGATTATCGATGGCAAAACCGGTTATTGCTGCGCTGTCATCCGTATCGAGTAGATCCCCCAGCCGCATCAGTGATTCGCCTCGGTTTTGGGGTGCCAGAGCAGCGGCATCAGCTCGGACACATCAATGTCGCGGTTCATGTCGGGGAGCACACCCAGCATCGGCCCGATTCGCGCTATCACCCGCCCGGCAATCGGCGCAGAGACCATGCCCGCTGTTGTCACACCGCCGGTCGCCGCCGATCCCTTTGGCTGGTCAAGCATGGTGAGCACCACATAGCGCGGCGCATCGAGCGGAAACACACCAACAAAGGTCGAGACATTCGCATGTTTGTTATAGCCATGCTTTCCGGGCACTTCGGCCGTTCCGGTTTTTCCGCCAATTCGCATTCCCTCGACATTGGCGCGTTCACCCGTCCCTTGCAAGACCACAAGCCGCAGCATTTTGCGCATCAACAGGCTGGTTGAAGCGCTGATGACGCGCTCACCAGGCGGCACCTCGCCCGGATTGAGCTTGAGCAGCGTCGGTGCGCGCAATATGCCGCCATTGGCGAGTGCGGCATAGCCGGTGGCAAGCTGGAGCGGCGTCACCGCCATGCCATGCCCGAAGCCGATGGTCATCACCGTGGTACGCGCCCAGTATTTGGGCCAGATCGGGCGGCCTTTCTCGTGCAGCTCAATCCTGGGTGGCTCGTTGAAATGCATACGGGTGAAGAAGCTCATCGTTTTCTGCTGGCCCATCTGATCGGCAATCTGCGCGGTGACGATGTTCGACGAATGCACCAGCGCCTCGGGCATGTTGAGCCAGCGGTTCGCAGGTTCGTCATCATGGATGGTGTATTGCCCGACATGCAGCGGCGCGGTTGCATCCCAGCGCTTGGCAATGTTGGTCACCGTGCCGGTATCGATCGCGTTGGCAAAGGTGAGCGGCTTGAAGGTAGACCCCAGTTCATAAACACTTTGCGTCACATTGTTGCGCCGGGCATCATCACTCGTCTGGCCTGACGTATTGGGATTGAATACCGGCAAAGACGCCATGGCCAGCACTTCGCCGGTATTGGCATCCAGCACCAGTCCGGCTGCGCCCAGTGCACGCTGCTGCATCATGCCTGCGGAGAGCTCGGCTTCAAGAATCGCCTGCACCCGGCTGTCGATCGAAAGTGCCACCGGTGTATTGCGTTGCGCCGGATCGATCAGGCGCGCATTCAGCGCGCGTTCCATGCCGGCAACGCCGTTGCCGTTGAAATCGGTATAGCCCAGCACATGCGCGGCCAGCGTCGTCTGCGGATAGAGCCGTTCGGGTTCACGCAGATATTCGATGGCGGGCTCGCCGAGCGCATTCACCTGCGCAACAAGCTCAGGCAGGGCACGGCGGCGCAGATAGGTGAATTTTTCGTGGCTACGCAGGATTTGCAGATATTGCGCCACGGTGCGCTCGGGCATCAACTGCGCCAGTTTGGGCGCGAGTTCTTCGGGGGAATTGACAAGCGCATCCGGATGAATGCCGATCGACCAAGCGTCAATATCGCGCGCCAGCACCTCTCCATTGCGATCCACAATATCCGCGCGCGGTGGCACGAAGCCACTGGCTGCATGTGCAGGGTTGTGCATCAGCCCATGAACAGCAAAATAGCCGAGTTTGCCGGTAATCACTGCCGTCACCATCATAAACAGCAGCATCAGCACCATTAATCTTTGGTGCGTGACCGCCAGACCAATCTGACGGATTTCGGCCGGCATTGTACGTGCGGGCTGGGCAGGGATCGCTGTCACCGCTGGGCTTTGCCGTGCAGTGCCTCGCGCAGTGCATCATCAAGCATGACCAGATGCGTAACTGCGGATGTTCCCTCAAAATGTCTCTGCGCTTGACCCTTGTGCGCAGGCGGCTGCGCCTGTGCCAGCTTCTCAGAAACAGGGGCCGCAACAGGATCTGGCGCTGCAGCAGTAACAGTGGCTGTTTCGGGCACCGATAACGACTGCGCTTTGTCTTGCAATTTCGCGGCCGCAAGGGATTCCGCATCTTCGGTCACGGAGGCCATCGCTGCGACCGGTACTTCCGGCGCGCCTTTCAGCTTTGCAGGATCAAACCGGGCAAGTGCTGTTGTGTCACCCACAAATTGCGCAGCACTGGGGGTGCTGAGGCCCAGCGTATCGCTGTTCCATTTTTCGAGCTGACGCCAGTTGGTGCGCGTGGCAAGCTCAGTATCAAGCATCCGGATGTCGTGCTCGGTCACATCGATCTGGTGGTTGATTTCCGCCAGCCGCTTGTGCTCGGCGGACACCTGTACCGACACCAGATAAAGGCCGGTTGCGGCCAATGCCGCACCACTGGCCCACATGATCGATCGAAATCTCTGTGCGATCATGTTTCCCTCCTTGCATGTATGTTTGATGCCGCCGCTGTCGTACGCAGCGCCGAACGCAATGTTGCCGAGCGGGCGCGCGGATTGCGGGCCAGCTCATCCTTATCGGGGCGCACCGCTTTCAAAATCGCTGTAAATGTCGGGGAGGAATCATTTATCGCCACCGGCAGATGGCGCGAACCACCCGATGCCTTGCCCGAACGCATCGCGAGAAACTGCTTGACAATACGATCTTCAAGGCTGTGGAAGGTCACCACCGCCAGCCGCCCGCCTGGCTTGAGCACGGCCTCCGCCGCCTCCAGCCCTTCTTCCAGTTCGTCTAGTTCGCGGTTGATATGGATACGGATCGCCTGAAATGTACGGATTGCCGGGTCTTTCTTGTCGCGGCCCGGCACATAACCGCACGCGCGACGCACTAGGCTGGCGAGTTCGGATGTGCGGGTGATCGGGCGCGCCGCCACAATCGCGCGCGCGATGCGGCGCGATTTCGGCTCCTCGCCATAGCGGTAGATGACATCGGCGATGTCGGCCTCGGCTGCCGTGTTGAGAAAGTCGGCGGCGCTCATCCCGGCCTGGCTCATCCGCATGTCGAGCGGGCCATCCGCCTGGATGGAAAAGCCGCGCTCGGCCTGGTCAAGCTGCATTGAAGACACGCCAATATCGAGCGTCACGCCATCGACAGGTGTCGTAACATGACGCACCATCGTCGAGAAAGTGTCCGCGATCAGCGTCAGCCGATCATGCGGCGCAGCAGCGGCGCGTGCAGCCGGATCACGATCAAACGCGATGACCCGCGCCCCACGCTCAAGCAGCGCCTTTGTGTACCCCCCGGCGCCATAGGTGCCATCGACATGCGTTTCGCCGGGCTTGGGAGCGAGTACCGTCATGACGTCATCCAGAAGCACCGGGATATGGGCCTGTTCAACCCCGCTCATGCCACCACCCCGCGCTCGGCAAGCAGGAAGCGCACCAAATCCTTGGTGTCGGTGTCGATATGATCGGCAGCGAGACAGACATGCGGGTTCCACAGTTCGAACACTTGCCCCACCCCCAGAAACAGCACCCATTCGGTCAACTGCGCCTTGGCACGGAAAAAGGCGGGCAGAATGAAACGCCCGCTCGCGTCAAAGCCAATGTCCTCAACCAGCCCGAAGGCGCGGCGGTTGATGGTATGGCGGTCATACGCCTGCCCCGCATCCTGTGCACGCGCCTCATCACGCTCGATCCGCGCCTGCAATCGCGAAGACCAGCCGCGATCATAGCCTGTCAGGCAGTTATCGGCCTCATGCCTGCCGATGATAAGATGGGGTGCATTTGAATTGCGTTCGATGACCTTGCGAAAGCTAGCGGGAATCGCAAGCCTGCCCTTCGCGTCGATCGCGTTGAGCGCATACCCGCTGAATATCTCCCGCTCGCCCATGCTATGAACCTGACCCAATCCCTAACGTCGCGTATCCGGCTCCTCGCCCGCATCACATGGGCAACGTCATAACAAGGGAATATACGGGATACAACGGGAAATTACGGGTATAATTGGGAAACAATCGTAAATATCGTGCGACTCATGGGAAAGCTGCGTGCATGTTTTTTATATGTTCCATTTTGGAGAGGTCTGTCTGGACTTTGGCCACAAGCCGCCGCAGCGCGAGTCGCTAAAGCGAGTCGCGCCGGGCAAACAGAGCCCCCAGGCTTAGCGTATGCTGTTGGTTGCTGCGGGCGCTGCGGTGTTGGTTGCCGCAGCCGTCTGATCTGCCGGGGCAATACCCATGCGCGCCATGGGTTCGGTCACCTTGGTTTCAGCCTGTGCTGATGCTGCAGCGCTGTGCGGTTGATCCGGGTTAAGCCGCGCCTGAATTGCATTGCTGACCGCGAGCACGCCGATGATGAGCGCCAGCCCCGCCAGCCCGACCTGCACACGCCGGAGCGCTTCCTGCTGTTTGCCCGTCATCTCAAGTCCACCATCTCAGGCTTTCAGCGGCGGCAGGCCCTTGGCTGCCAACCATGCGGGGTTAAAAATCGTCGAGAGGTAGCGAAAGCCGGTATCACACAGGATCGTGACAATGGTATGTCCCGGCCCCATTGCGCGCGCCAGCGCCATCGCACCCGCCACATTGATCCCCGAAGACAGTCCGACGCAAATCCCCTCTTCATGCAGGAGTGCGCCCACCTGCGCCAGACCCTCCTCATCCGAAATGCGGAATTGCGTATCGATCGGCGCGCCATCGAGATTGGCGGTGATCCGCGACTGGCCAATCCCTTCCGACACCGAATTGCCCTCGCCTTTCAGTTCTCCACAGGCAAAATAGTTGAACAACGCCGCCCCGTGTGGATCGGTGAGCGCGATGGTGATTTTTTCGTCATGCGCTTTCAGGCTCAGCGCGACGCCCGCGAGTGTGCCGCCCGAACCGACCGCGCAGGTGAAGCCGTCGAGTTTGCCGCCCGTCTGTTCCCAGATTTCCTCCGCCGTACCCAGTATATGCGCCTTGCGGTTGGCGATATTGTCGAACTGGTTGGCCCAGAGCGCGCCCGTCTCTTCCGCGATGCGGCGTGAAGTGTGCACATAATGACCCGGATTGGAGAAAGGCGCGGCCGGCACCAGCACCAGTTCGGCCCCCAGCGCGCGCAG
>JAGWQR010000036.1 GCA_028869975.1 Alphaproteobacteria bacterium
GACGCGATGCGCACCATCGGTATTTCACCCATCGGCGCGTTGGTGCTGCCGCGCGTTGCCGCTTGCGTGCTCATGATGATTTTGCTGGCCTTCTGGGCCTCGATGATGGGGATATTGGGCGGCGGGCTGTTCTGCTGGTCGAGCCTGGAAATGCCGCCCGCCGCGTTTCTGTCCAAGCTGCGCGACGTGACACCGCTGCGCGATGTGTGGGTGATGCTCATCAAGGCCCCTATTTTTGGCGCGATTGTCGGCATGGCCGGTTGTTATCAGGGAATGCTGGTGGAAGGTGATTCGGAACAGGTGGGCCTGCGCACTACAGCAGCAGTGGTGCAGGGCATTTTTCTGGTCATCGTGCTTGATGCCATCCTTGCCGTGTTGTTTGACCATATCGGATTGGGTGCATGAGCGCGCCCGATTATGCCATTCGCGTACGCGGGCTGGAAAACCGCTTTGACGCGCAGATTGTCCACCAGAATCTTGATCTTGATGTGCTGGCTGGCGAAATCATCGGGGTTGTGGGCGGATCAGGAACCGGAAAATCGGTGTTGATGCGTTCGATCATCGGATTGCAAAAGCCGGTAGCCGGAGACGTCACTGTGCTGGGGCACAAAGTGACCAACCTTGATGCCCGGGATATGGCTGATGTCCGACGGCGATGGGGGGTTTTATTTCAGGGTGGCGCGCTGTTCTCTACACTGACAGTCACCGAGAATATCAAGTTGCCCTTGCGCGAATATTATCCACAGCTTGATGCCGACATGCTCGATCATATCGCCGCCTATAAATTGCATATGTCAGGTTTGCCGCCCGATGCCGGTTCAAAATATCCGGCAGAGCTCTCCGGCGGCATGAAAAAAAGGGCCGGGCTGGCGCGTGCGCTTGCGCTTGATCCACAACTCCTGTTCCTGGATGAACCCACCGCAGGACTCGATCCGATCGGTGCTACAGCATTCGATCATCTGACGCTCGATCTCAAACGCACGCTGGGGCTGACCGTGTTCCTCATTACCCATGACCTTGATTCGCTTTATGCAATCTGCGACCGGATTGCCGTACTTGCCGAGGGAAAAGTTGTTGGTGTTGGTACCATTCCGGAATTGATGGCGCTTAATCATCCCTGGATCCAAAGCTATTTCAATGGTCCGCGGGGGCGCGCTGCGCAAGCAACGCTTGCCCAAAACATGCAAACCGGGGCATAGGACAGCCAATGGAGACACGCGCAAACAATGTGATCGTGGGTGGAGCGATCCTGATCCTGCTGGCAGGGCTGGCAGCGTTTCTGATCTGGATGGCCGGCGTTTCGGGCGTTACCCGCAAGGAATATGATATTTTCTTCAAACAATCTGTGGACGGTGTCGGCAAGGGAACCGGAGTGACCTTCTCAGGTGTGCCGGTCGGGCAGGTGACCGATGTGGCGCTGTGGACACCCGATCCCAGTTTTGTGCGTGTCCGAATCGCCGTTGATGAGGATGTCCCTGTGCTCAAAGGTACGGTCGCCTCGATCCAGAGCAGTTTCACAGGCGGCGGCTCTTTGCAGTTGCAGGGCGCCGCGAAAGGCGCCCCGCCGATAACTGAAATTGGCCCTGATGGCGTTCCCGAAATACCGGCGCGTGCGGCGGGACTTGGCGCGATTTTCAGCAACGCGCCCGAACTGCTTGATCGGCTGACAACCTTGACCGAACGCCTGACATCGCTCGTTTCAGACAAGAATCAGGCGTCGATTGCAGGCATTCTCCACAATATGAACGATATTTCACGCAACCTTGCCAATCAGGGGCCGAGCATACGCGAAACCTTGAAGCAAACCCGCGAGACTATCAAACAGGCCGGCGATGCTGCCAACCAGATCGGCGCACTTGCACAGAACACCAACGGGTTGGTGGGTGATACACGCGGTCTCGTCAATGACCAGGGCAAAGCCGCCCTTACCAACCTGCAACACACGCTCGCTTCGGCGCAAAAAAGTCTTGATGCGCTTGATGCAACGCTTGATGCCGCGCGCCCCGGAATGAAATCCTTCTCGCAGAATACCGTGCCCGAAACAAACCAGTTGCTACTCGATCTGCATGGCCTAACCCAGTCGCTCGAAGCGCTGAGCCAGCGCGTCAACCATCAGGGAGCCGGCGCGCTCGTCCAGCCGCCCTTGCCCGATTATAAACCGAAGGGAAAATCATGAGACGCATTGCGCTCATCATGGCCGGTCTCGCGCTCATCGAAGCGGGCTGCGTCAACGTCAATGTCGGGGGCAAGCCCGCAGCACCGCTGCCGCTGATGACACTGACACCCGCAACAGGCATGCCTGTTGATGCAGGCCATGTGCTCAACGCCGATTCAGCTGTGAGGATTGATGCTCCGCTCTCGCCAAGTCCGATCAATGTGACCCGGATCCCGGTCTATGGCAGCGACGGCAGTATCAGCTATGTGCGCGGCGCCTTCTGGACTGATCCTCCTGCCACGCTGTTTCGTGCATTGCTGGGAGAGGTGGTTGTGGCGCATACGGGACGCGCGGTGCTTGATCCGCGTGTGACGTCGGCCCGGGCAGGAACAGTACTGGGTGGCACTTTGCTGCGTTTCGGGATAGACGAGGCTGGGCACCAGGCAGTTGTCACCTTTGATGCCATTCTTACGCGTAACGGGCAGGGAACTTTCACACGACGGTTTGAAGCGCGCGCGCCGGTCGCGGCGATCAACGGCACGAACAGCGCCGCCGCGCTCAACGATGCCGCCAATCAGGTTGCGGCGCAGGTGGCGGACTGGATCAAAGCGACACCTTGACCGGCGCTTACTTTATGTCGTGCATCAACCTGCGGATAAGCGGCGACAGGATTAGTAGCACCACACCCGCCCCCACCGCAAACAGCCCGACA
>JAGWQR010000358.1 GCA_028869975.1 Alphaproteobacteria bacterium
GCTCAAGGACGGTGTGATCGACAATTTGCTGATCGTGCTGGAAGGCGGCGGGCGGCTGGCGGCAAAAAGCGGCCAGGCGCGCGATGGCTTCTACGAATTATTGCGCACGACGTATTCGGCTTGCGGGGCATTGGATGCAAATGGTTGCCATGGACGCCCTTCGGTGCTTTTTACCGCGCGACGTGCAAGCTACGATCCTAAAAACAAAAAAATTCGGCTCAAAGCTGCGCGCATTGAGATATTCGGACTGGAACTGCCCCCGATCCCCTATTTCTGGACATCGCTTAACAATTCATCCGCTTCGGGTTTGCTGGATCCGGTTCTCAATCTGAGCAGCAACCACGGTGTCGAAGTCGGTTTGCCGGTCAATTTTCATATCAGCGACCAGCAGGATCTGACCGTGGAACCCATCCTGTTCAGTGCTTCTCTGCCAGCACTTCAGGTTGATTACCGGCAGTTGCTCAAAACCGGCGCTTTCAGCGTTTCCAGCTTTGTCACACAGAATTCAGTGACGCCGATTGCATTCCCCAATGGGGTATCGAAGGAGCTGTTCCGAGGCTATTTTGATGCGCAGGGACATTTTCAGATTGATCCTGAATGGGATGTGCAAGGGTCGTTGCGGATTGCCACCGACCGCACGCTGCTGGCGTCCTATGAAATCTCTTATGATGATGTGCTGCGCAACAATCTCACACTCGAACGTGTCGGCCCGACCAGTTATCTCTCTATTTCCGGCTGGGGTGTGGAAACATTGCGTCCTCTGGAAAGCCAAGGGCTGACCCCGATCGCTTTGCCAGAGCTGGATTACCGCAAGCGTCTGGATGACCCGATTGCTGGTGGCACGCTGGATTTGCAGGTCAATACACTCGCCATTTCCCGTACGTCGGGCCAGAATACGCAACGCGCCTTTACCGGAGCCGAATGGAATCTGCGCCAGATTACTGCCATGGGGCAGGAAGTGGTGCTGACCGCCTATGCACGCGGCGATATCTACCACAGCAACGACAACACACTTCCCGATCCGCTTAACCCCCTCATTCCAGGAAACCCACAACCCTATCAGGGACTGCCCGGATGGCAGACACGCGGGATCGCCGCGCTCGCCGCAGAAATGCGCTGGCCCTTTATCGGGAGCTCGCTGGGTGGGACATTACGGCTTACGCCAAGGCTGCAAGTTGTCGCTTCTCCGCCGACGCCGAATATCAATATCCCCAACGAGGATGCGCGCGCGGTCGATCTCGATGATACCAATCTGTTCGCCCTCAACCGATTTCCGGGCTATGACCGCTGGGAGGACGGAACCCGCATAACCTATGGCGCGGACTGGGCGTGGGACCGGCCTGGCCTTTCGGCATCCGGCAATATCGGGCAGAGCTATCGCATGACTGCATCGAACATCTTTTTACCCAGCACAGGATTGACAAACCGCCTGTCCGACATTGTGGGGCGGACAAATCTGCGCTGGCGCGACATCATCGAAATCACGCACCGATATCGTCTGGATAAGAATGGCTTTGCGATCCGGCGTAATGAAGTGGATGCGACGGTGGGGGGAACCAAGACCTATATGCTGGTCAGCTATCTCAAGTTGGATCGTCTGCCGAATCCTACACTCACACTTTATGGCGGTTTGCCGAGCACGACGGTTCAACTGGAAGACCTGCAAAACCATGAGGAAGTGCGCGCAGGCGGTCGTGTGCAGATCAACAAGCACTGGGCAGTATTCGGATCGACAATTATCGATCTGACAACACAGGCACTTAATCCGACCTCATACACAAATGGATTCAGCCCGGTGCGCCACCGTGCGGGGATCGAATATGAGGATGACAGTCTGTCCCTCGGCTTCACCTGGCGCCGCGATTTTGATACCGTTGTCGGGGCGCCGGCAGGCAATCATTTTAATTTGACCATAGCCTTTCGCAATCTGGGACGCTAAGCCCCGGTTCAGCCAATTCCATTCACAAGAATAAATATGTGAGATTTTGACGGATGTCCCGATTGATGAACAAAAATAAACTGTTTTTTTTCGTGTCTGCGGCGATGGTAACGCTGCCATTTTTGCAGGCCTCCTTGCACGCACAGGGAACGGCAACTCCCGCACCCGCATCTTCTGCACAGAAGCTGAATTTGCCCTCCAATGTCACGGTTCTGGGCAAAAGTGTACCCAATGTGCGCAAGGCCACCGCGATCGTGAATGGTGAAATCATTACAGGCACCGATGTCGATGAGCGCGTCGCGCTGATTATTATTGCCAATTCTGCTAAATTGAGTCCCGAACAGCTTGAACAGTTGCGTCAACAGGTTACGCGCAACATCATCGATGAAACACTCGAAATTCAGGAAGCCAAATCAAACAAGATTGACGTGACCGATGATGAAGTAGAGCAGCGCTATGCCGGCGTTTCCAAAAATTTCAAGCGCACCACAAAACAGATGGATGAATATCTGACGAGCATCGGTTCGTCTGCGGCATCCCTTAAACGCCAGATTCGCGGGCAAATCGCATGGGATCGGCTATTACGGCGCAAGGTTGAGCCGTTTGTCAACGTCGGGCAGGGTGAAATCGATGACATTGTGCAGCGGCTGATGGCGGCCAAAGGGCAACATGAATACCGGGTGAGCGAAATTTACAACTCGGCCACGCCGGAAACATCCGCCGAAGTCCAGGCCAATCAGCACAAAATTCTGGATCAGATCAAATCCGGAGGATCTTTTGCCGCCTATGCAACTCAATTTTCGGAAAGCTCAACCGCATCGCAGGGTGGCGATCTGGGCTGGGTACGACAAGGTGTGCTCCCTGTGGCCCTCGACTCACAACTCGTGAATATGCGACCTGGAGAGGTTGCCGGCCCGATTGCCCTTCCCGGTGGATATGACATCCTCTATCTTGCCGATGAGCGTGAGGTGCTGACCGCCGATCCACGCGATGCAACGCTTGCACTGCGCCAGATTTCGGTTCCCTTTGCGCCGAATATTACCGAAGATCAGGCTAAAGCCAAAACCGAGGAATTTGCGGCGGCAACACGGGTCATGCAGGGTTGCGGTCAGGCCAA
>JAGWQR010000359.1 GCA_028869975.1 Alphaproteobacteria bacterium
GGGTTGACGACCTCGCCGAACATACCCGGTTCTGGTCAGATTTTGGCCTGCCGCTGACCCGCAGCACAGCGGACGAGAGCATCTTCACGCTCCCCTCCAACGCGCGAATCATCCTCTACAAGCATGGAGATGCGCGTCTGCCCACACCCGATCCGTTCGCGGGCGACGGGGTGAAGGAAACCGTATGGGGCGTGGATACGGGGGAGGCGCTGGAGAATTATGTCGTACGCCTCTCAAAAGACTTCAAAGTCACCCGCGACGCCGACGGCACCGCGCACACGGTCGCCCCCGATGGCCAGCCGATTGCCCTGCGCGTTTGGGCGAGGAAGGCGGTGGTGAGCGAGTCTTCGCCGGTCAACACGCCAGGAAACATCCAGCGGCTCAACCAGCACCGCATCTGGCGCAAGCGCGCGCTGCCCAAAACGATCAACCATATCGTCTTTTTCTCGCCCGATTATGTGGGGAGCTTCGAGTTCTACCGCGATTATCTTGATTTCCGCTACACCGATCATAGCAAAGGCACCGGCATTTTCGCGCGCGCCGACGGTACCAACGAGCATCACAGCATCTTCTGGGTGAATTGTGATCTCCCCGTAGCGCCCGATCATTTCAAATTCATGCACATCGCGTTCGGCTGTGATGACATCGACGAGGTGATGCTCGGCGCGAACATCATGGAGCATAAGGGCTGGAAGAACACAACGATGAACACTTCGGGCGGCATTTCGCGCCACCGGATTTCATCGGCAATCTATTATTATTGCGAGATTCCGGGCCATGCGGGGGAAGCGGAATATCATGCCGACACCGATTATCTCACCGATGACTGGGTGCCGCGCGCCTGGGATTTCAAGTTCGGCTCGCTGCTCTGGTCGCACAACACGCCGCACATCTTCCGCGGCGACAACATCCCCTGGGACATGACGTTCGATGCCGATTGCGCGAGCTTCGCGCCGTTCCGCCGCGCCAAACCTGGCAAACAGGCCCCGCAGGGTGACACCGCACTGATCGACGCCGACGCGGAGCACGCGATTTAGAGGGTCAATTTCCGAGTTCCTCAACAAACTCGATCAAATTGCCCGCGCAGTCGCGGATGAAGCAGCCTTTGCCGAAGGACTCGCGCACGACAAAGGCAATATCCGCGCCCTTGCCCTTCATCTCGGCGACAAACGCATCGACATCCGCCACCCGGAACGCGACATGCTTGTTGCCGTGCGTGCGGATGTCGCTGGGCGGATAGCGGCGTTCCTCGGGCA
>JAGWQR010000360.1 GCA_028869975.1 Alphaproteobacteria bacterium
ATGAGAAGCCCCTCATGTGCGCAGAGTTTTATCATGTCGCCATCCTCGATCCTAGCAATCGCGCCGCCCGCCAGTGCCTCTGGACAGACATGAATGGCAGACGGCACCTTGCCTGACGCGCCGGATAGCCGCCCGTCGGTGACGAGCGCAACCTTGAAGCCCTTGTCCTGCAAAACACCGAGCGGCGGCATCAATTTGTGCAGTTCGGGCATACCGTTGGCACGCGGCCCCTGAAAGCGCACCACAATGATACAGTCGCGGTCAAGTTCACCAGCCTTGAAGGCTTTCAGCACGGCGTCCTGGTCGTCGAACACGCGCGCTTGCGCGACGATCGTATGGCGGCTGGCATCAACCGCTGAGGTTTTGAAGGTGGCGCGGCCAAGATTGCCCTGCACAAGGCGCATTCCGCCATCGGGTTGGAAGGGAGCGCTGACCGGCGCTAGCATCGCCGCATCGCGCGGTTGCGCCGGGGCAGGGTGCCAGGCGAGCGCATCCTCCTCAAGCGCCGGTTCCCGGGCATAAGTGGCCATGCCTTCACCGCTGATTGTCATAATATCGCCGTGCATCAGTCCAGCGCTCAGAAGTTCATGAATGACATAGGCCATGCCGCCTGCGGCATGAAATTGGTTCACATCACCAGCGCCACTCGGATAAACCCGAGCAATCAGCGGCACGACCGAGGAAAGTTCATCAAGATCACTCCAATCTATGCTTATTCCTGCCGCACGGGCAATCGCCGGGATGTGGATAGCATGATTGGTGGAGCCGCCGGTGGCGAGCAGGCCAACGCAAGCATTCACAATCGCTTTTTCGTCTATACATTTTCCCAGCGGGCGATAGTCCTTCCCATCCCAGCCGATTTCGGTCAGCCGGTGGGTTGCCGCGAGGGTGAGTTCCTGCCGCAGCTTCGTGCCGGGATTGACAAAGGCTGCGCCAGGCAGGTGCAGCCCCATTATCTCCATCATCATCTGGTTGGAATTGGCCGTGCCATAGAAGGTGCAGGTGCCCGCGCCATGATAGGAAGCGCTCTCGCTTTCCAGCAATTCTTCGCGGCCTACTTTGCCTTCCGCATAAAGCTGACGGATGCGTACCTTTTCCTTGTTGGCAAGGCCCGAGGGCATCGGCCCGGCAGGGATGAGGATGGTGGGCAGATGGCCGAAGCGTAGCGCGCCAATCAGCAAGCCGGGCACGATCTTGTCGCAAATGCCGAGCAGAGCAACGCCTTCAAACATGGCATGGGACAACGCCACGCCCGTCGCCATCGCAATCACATCGCGGCTGAACAACGAGAGTTCCATGCCCGCCTGCCCTTGCGTGACGCCATCACACATCGCCGGGACACCACCCGCCACCTGTGCGGTGCAACCCATTTCACGTGCGGCGAGCTTGATCTGCTCGGGGTAGCGGCCATAGGGCTGATGCGCCGAGAGCATATCGTTATACGCGCTCACAATGCCGATATTCATCGCCTTGTCGGCACGGATCACCATCTTGTCTTCACCCGACGCGGCAAAGCCATGCGCGAGATTGCCGCACGATAGCATATGCCGGTTGGTGCCGCCCTCGCGCTGACGCTTGATGAGATCGAGATAGGCGGTGCGTGTTGGCCGCGACCGCTCGACAATCCGTGCCGTAACCCGTGCGATAACCTCATTCATGCCAGCTTGCTCCATCGCGTTCGATCAGCGCAATCGCAGCACTCGGTCCCCAGCTTCCTGCCGTATAGGACTTGCAGCGTGCATCACTTTCGTCCCATGCAGCATGGATCGAGTCAATCCATGTCCACGCAGCTTCAATCTCGTCGCGGCGTACAAAAAGGGTCGTGTCGCCTTGCAGAAGGTCCAAAATCAAACGCTCATAGG
>JAGWQR010000361.1 GCA_028869975.1 Alphaproteobacteria bacterium
ATCTGACCGGCAAAACCCCCTCCCCCGCGTTCGACACGCAAATTGCAGCGATGGCGCTCGGGCAAGGCGAGCAGATCGGCTATGCCAATCTGGTTGAAAGCTGGCTCGGCATTCATCTCGACAAGGGCGCGCGCTTCACCGATTGGGCCAAGCGTCCGCTCGACAAGCGCCAGATCGACTATGCGATTGGTGATGTCACACATCTCGCGGTGGTATTTCCCAAAATGCTCAAGCGCCTGATCAAAACCGGGCGCGGGGACTGGCTCAATGAGGAAATGGAGCGGCTGGTTGACCCGGCGGGCTATGCCCAGAACCCGGATGACGCCTGGCAGCGGGTGAAATGTTCGAGCCGCAAGCGCGACGTGCTCGGGCGCTTGAAAGCGCTGGCCGCCTGGCGCGAGGTTGAGGCGCAGAACCGCAACATTCCGCGCGGGCGGATGATGAAAGACGAAGTGCTTGCCGAAATCGCAGCACACCCGCCCAAAACCCAGGCCGATCTGCCGCAAATGCGCGGCGTCTCGACCTCATGGGGCAGCAATGACATTGGTGCACGGCTGATGGCGGTGCTGGAGCGCGCGGTGCCGCTCCCCAATGAGGACATGCCCGAGAAAAAGGCCAGCCACCCCAATCTCGGTCGCGATGGTGCGCTGGTAGTTGATCTGCTCAAGCTCCTTCTCAAAATTCGCGCAAAAGAGCTTGATATTGCTACGCGTTTGCTCGCACGCTCGGATGATCTGGAGGCGCTGGCCGCCGGGCAGCGCAAGGGCCTCGGCATTCTTGAAGGCTGGCGCTTCGAGCACTTCGGCAAGGATGCGGTTGCGCTGGTCGAAGGGCAAATGGCCTTTGCTGTGCGCAACGGCAAGATGCAGATGAGCCGAGTGGAGGGGTGATACCCGCGATAAAGTTAACCTTATGGTTGAATTAACCCGTGTTTCTTGCTCCCGAAGCTGACTTTCATGCCGGGAGCGAGGGTGAAAGCGGGATCGCTCACCACGTCACCATCGACACGGATAGCGCCCTCGGCCAGTTTGCGGCGGACTTCCTTGTTTGACGAGGCCAAACCAAGCGCCACCACAGCCGCGACTATGTTCGGCGCATCGGCGAGGGCCACAACCGGCAAATCAGCGCCGACACCCATTCCTTTGGCCCCACCGCTGAATGTAGTAGCCGCAGTTTGTGCCGCCGTGTTCGCCGCCTCTTCCCCGTGTGCGAGCTTGGTGGCTTTATCGGCCAGCACCTTCTTGGCGTCATTGATCTCCGCGCCATGCAGCCCACCGAGCCGTTCGCACTCGTCCAGCGGCAAATCGGTGAACAGCTTCAAAAACCGGCCGACATCGGCATCCTGCGTGTTGCGCCAGAATTGCCAATAATCATAGGGCCGCAGCGCATCCGCATTAAGCCACACAGCGCCGCTCGCGGTTTTGCCCATTTTGCCGCCGTCCGCCAGCGTAATCAGCGGCGTGGTCAGGCCGAAAAGCTGCGTGCCGTCCATGCGCCGGGTCAACTCGATCCCGTTGACGATATTGCCCCATTGATCCGAGCCACCCATCTGCAACCGGCACCCCGCACGGCGCGACAGCTCGAGAAAATCATAGGCCTGCAGGATCATGTAATTGAATTCGAGGAAGGTGAGCGGTTGCTCGCGATCCAGCCTTAATTTGACCGACTCGAAGGTGAGCATCCGGTTGATCGTGAAATGCTTGCCGACATCGCGCAGGAACGGGACATATTCGAGTGTGTCCAACCAGTCGGCATTATCGACCATAATCGCATCGGTCGGGCCGTCCCCAAAGGTCAGGAAGCGCTCGAAGACTTTGCGGATACCCG
>JAGWQR010000037.1 GCA_028869975.1 Alphaproteobacteria bacterium
AGGGGCGGCCAATGCCGAGTTCCTCCATCCGCTTGACAAGACTTGCTTCGGAGTAACGTGGCGGGGCTTGCGTGAAATGTTGCTCGGCCGTCACGCCATGCTTGGCGGGGGCATCGCCAGTGCGCAGCAGGGGGAGGCGCTTGCTGTCTTCATCGCCATCATCGTCCCGTGATTCCTCATACACCGCGAGAAAGCCGGGAAAGAGCGTGACCTGTCCGGTGGCGCGCAACGCGGTCTGGCCGGTGCCATCCTCAAGCTCCACGCTCGTGCGCTCAAGTTGTGCCGAGGCCATCTGGCTGGCGAGCGCGCGCTTGTAGATCAGGTCATACAGCCGCGCGGCATCCGCCGACCCTGCCTTAACGCGCCCGAAATCGGTGGGGCGGATCGCCTCATGCGCTTCCTGTGCGTTCTTCGCTTTGGCGGTGTAGTGGCGCGGCTTGTCGGGCACATAGCCACCATCGAAGCGTTGCGCGATGGCTGCACGCGCCGCTGAAATCGCCGAGCCATCCATCTGAACACCGTCGGTGCGCATGTATGTAATCTGCCCCTCCTCATAGAGGCCCTGGGCCACGCGCATCGTGTGACTGGCGGAAAAACCTAGCTTTCGCGCAGCTTCCTGCTGAAGCGTGGAGGTGGTGAAGGGCGGGTAGGGGTTGCGCGTCGCAGGCTTGGTTTCAACGCTCGCGACCTTGAAATTACCGGCTTCGACCGCCGCCTTGGCGTCATCCGCCGCGCCCTGGTCGCCGATGGTCAGCCGCTCTATTTTCTGCCCCTTGTGGCGCACCAACCGCGCATCGAACGCGATACCCTGATGCTCCATATTGGCAATCACCGACCAATACTCCTGGGGCTTGAACGCCTCAATCTCACGCTCGCGATCCACGACCAGCCGCAGCGCGACCGATTGCACCCTTCCGGCAGATTTCGCGCCGGGGAGCTTGCGCCACAGCACCGGCGAGAGGGTGAACCCGACCAGATAATCAAGCGCGCGCCGCGCCCGGTAAGCGTCGATCAGATCCTCATCAAGCGCGCGCGGATGCGCCATCGCTTCAAGCACGGCAGGCTTGGTGATCGCGTTGAACGTCACGCGCTCTACCGCCCTGGGCAGCGCCTTGCGCTTGGCCAGCACCTCCTGCACATGCCAGCTAATCGCCTCGCCCTCGCGGTCGGGGTCGGTGGCAAGAATGAGCTTGTCGGCACCTTTCGCGGCATCGGCAATGTCCTTCAGCCGCTTGGCCTTGTCGGGGTAGACATCCCACAGCATCGCAAAACCGGCATCCGGATCGACCGAGCCATCCTTGGCCGGCAAATCGCGCACATGCCCGAACGAGGCGAGCACTTTGTGGCCGGGGCCGAGATATTTCTCGATCGTCTTGGCCTTGGCGGGCGATTCAACAATGACCAGATTCTGCGGCACAAAACTTCCTTTTTGATTCGCGCGCGAGGGAAGCGGGGATTGGCCGGGGTGTCAAGGGGTCAGTTGAGTGAAACCCGGCCACCCGCGTGGCGGGTCAGGCGTCCGGCCAGTTCAAGCTCGAGCAGCACGGTCTGCACCACATAGCCCGGCAGCGCTGTCTGGCGGAGAAGTTCATCGACTGGCACCGGCACCGGGCCGAGCAGCGCGCTGATACTGGCGCGGGCGGCATCATCGGCGTCGGTGGGCGTTTCGGGCGGCGCTATATATTCTGTGCGCGGCGCATTGAGCCGCAAGCCGAACGGCTGTACCGCCTCGATCACGTCCGCCGCCGATTGCACCAGCGTCGCGCCCTCGCGGATCAGCAGGTTGCAGCCTTGTGCACGCGGATCGAGCGGGGAGCCGGGCACCGCCATCACTTCGCGCCCCGCCTCGTTCGCCAGCCGCGCGGTGATGAGCGAACCGGATTTGGGCGCGGCCTCGACCACGACCGTGCCGACGGCAAGCCCCGCGATAATCCGGTTGCGCGCGGGGAAGTGGCGCGCGAGCGGTTCTTTCCCACATGGATGCTCGGTGATGAGCAGGCCGCGCGTGGCGATGTCCGCCTGCAACCCCGCATTTTCAGGCGGGAACACGACATCGATCCCGCAGGCAATGACGGCAATCGTGCCGCCGTCCAGCGCGCCGATATGCGAGGCGGTGTCGATCCCGCGCGCGAGGCCGGAGGCGATGATGATCCCTTCGCGGCTGAGCTCTTGCGCGAGGCCGCGCGCGAACCTGGCGGCAGCGGCGGAGGCGTTGCGCGCGCCGACCATCGCCACCACCGGCCTGGCCGCGAGCACCGGATCGCCCTTGTAAATCAGCGCGGGCGGCGTGCTCTCGGTTTGCGTGAGCAGGGCAGGATAGGCGGGGTCATCGAGGAAGAGGTAGGCGGCACCCGCGCGTGATGTGGCTGCGATTTCGGCCTCTATCACTCGCGTGTCGGCAATCACCGGTGCGCGCCCGCCACCACGGCGTGCCAGATCGGGCAGCGCAGCCAATGCGCGCTCCGCCGTGCCGAACCGCGCTAGCAACTGGCGATAGGTGACGGGGCCGATATTGGCCGAGCGGATCAGTCGAAGTTTGGCAATCTGTTCAGGGTTCACGTCTTTTGACCGATTCGCGGCTCGGTGCCCGCGCGCAGCCGGGCGATATTGGCGCGGTGCTTCCATAGCACCATCAGAGCAAGGCCAGTGAGCGCAACGCCCCATTGCACCTCCCCGATCAGGAACGCGACGATGGGCGCGGCCAGCGCGCTCGCCAACCCGCCGACCGACGAAATCCGGCTGATGGCCAGTCCACCCAGCCAGACGAGCGCGCTGATGAGCCCTATCCGCCAGTCGAGTGCAAAGCCGATGCCGAGCAGGGTCGCCACGCCCTTGCCGCCGTTGAACCTTAGCCATATAGGATAACAATGGCCGATGAATGCGGCGCATCCCCCGGTGATGGCATAATCGACGCCATCCACAGCCAGCCAGCGTCCGACGAGCACCGCAGCCGCGCCCTTGGCCATATCCAGCAGCATGGTCGCCGCCGCCAGCCCCTTGCGCCCAGTGCGCAGCACATTGGTCGCGCCGATATTGCCCGATCCGATCGTGCGCAGATCGCCCGCGCCGGTTATGCGCGTCAGCAGCAGCCCGAACGGAATGCTTCCCAACAGATAACCGAGGATAAGCGTGAGCGCGGGGTGAACCCAGATGATTTCCATACCCCCCCTTTTCATAAATCGGCAAATGTCGCTAGGGGGAAAGCGTGAATGCCGCCGCACCCCTGTTGTTGTTCGATTCCGGTGTTGGCGGGCTGTCGGTGCTGGCCGAGGTGCGCAAGAGCATTCCGCAAGCGCCGATTGTCTATGTCGCGGACAATGGCGGCTATCCCTATGGCACCAAATCGGAAGCAGAGATTGCTGCGCGTGTGCCCGCTTTGCTCGGACGGCTTGCGGAGCGTTTTCAACCGCGCCTGATTGTGATTGCGTGCAACACCGCCTCGACGATAGCCCTCGCCGTTGTGCGCGCCGCGCTCGATCTACCCATTGTCGGCACCGTGCCAGCAATCAAACCGGCCGCGCTGGCGAGCAAAACCCGTGTCATCGGCGTGCTCGGTACACAGGCAACGGTGCGCCAGCCCTATGTTGACCGGCTGGCAGTAGAATTTGCCGGCGATTGCATCGTGCTGCGGCATGGCTCGGCGCGCCTGGTCGAGATTGCAGAAGCCAAATTGCGGGGAATTGCGCCTGATCTGGATGAAGTGCGCGCAGAGCTGGACGCCTTGCTCGTTCAGGCGGAAGGCGAGCGCATGGATCAGTGCGTGCTCGCCTGCACCCATTTTCCTCTGCTGAGTGATGAAATGCACGCGGTGGCCCCGCCAGGATTACAATTTGTTGATAGTGGAGCCGGGATTGCGCGCCGGGTAAGGTTTCTGACCCAAGGCCAGCCCTGGCCGGAAACGCCGCTGCCAGGCCGCGCCATTCTCACGCATGAGTCAGCCGACATGGTTGCAATTGCGCCTTCTTTGTCACAATTCGGACTGTACCAAATTTCACTGCTGTAGATTTGGTAACAAATCTTGCGACTGTGTTAACCCTTTTTTAGCCATCTCTATGCCAGATGTCTGCCGAAGACAATTTCTAGGGGCTTAGATATGCGCGTTTTGGCAATGGCATCGCAAAAAGGTGGATCGGGTAAAACCACGATTTCCGGCCATTTGGCGGTGCAGGCGCAACGGGCAGGCGCTGGCCCAGTCGTTCTAATCGATATTGATCCGCAAGGTTCATTGGCCGACTGGTGGAACGAACGCGAGGATGATCTGCCCGCTTTTGCCACCACTACGATAGCCCGCCTGTCAGCCGATCTGGAAGCATTGCGCCAGCAGGGTTTCAAGCTTGCAGTGATTGATACACCGCCGGCGATAACCATGGCAATCCAGAGCGTCATTTCGGTGGCCGAACTCATCATCATCCCGACCCGGCCCAGCCCGCACGATCTGCGCGCAGTGGGGGCTACGGTTGATATTTGCGAGCGCGCGGGCAAGCCACTCATCTTCGTGCTCAACGGCGCGACACCCAAGGCGCGGATCACCAATGAAGCCGTCATCGCTCTGTCGCAGCATGGTACCGTGGCACCGGTGCTCATCCACCATCGCACTGATTTCGCCGCATCGATGATCGACGGGCGTACCGTGATGGAAACCGATCCCAGTGGCCGCTCGGCGCAAGAGATAGTCGCGTTGTGGGATTATCTTGCGGATCGGCTTGAAAAAAATTTCCGGCGTACAGTGTTTGCGCCGCCAGTTGCGCATCTGACTGGCGCGACAGTGCGTTCAGCCCCGGGCCAGTTTGGCCGCCGGATTGTGGGAGCATAACATGGCCGAACCCAAACCAATCGCCTCGCTGTCATCCGGCCTGCTGGCGCGTAAGGGTAGTGCCCGACCGGCCATGCGGCCTCATGGCCTCATCAACTTTGGCAATGCTGCGGTCGTGCCCGAAAATGATGATCTGGGTTGGAACGATATGGGGCACGAAGCAGGACCCACGCCGCCCGTGCCGATTGAAGCGCATATAGAACTCCCGCCTGTGCCTGTGACGCCCGAAGTCGTGGTGCAACAGCGCGCGCTTGCCAAACAGGTCGCACCCGATGCAGCTTCAGCGCCGCGCGCAGTGCCAGGGTCCAAGGGCAAGGCTGCGTTCACGCTGCGGCTCGATCCCGAACGTCACCTCAAATTGCGGATGCTTTCCGCCCTCAGCCACCGATCTTCTCAGCGGCTGGTGACCGAAGCGCTTGATGCGCTGCTGGGACGTGAATCGGATAACTTCGAGCATAATCTGTCAAACATACGGGAAGGATATTGATATGACCCGCAATACATGCCTCAAATTTGTAAAGGCAGCGCTGCTCGGCTCGGTGGCGCTATCCGGAATTGGGTTAGGCGTTGTCATGGCGTCGAGCAATGACGACGGCGTCTCGCAAAGTGAGGCACGCGATGCTGCAATCCAGGCGCAGCATGCCTATGCCAAGCATGATTACAAACATGCGATCAAATATGGCGAGCGGGCAGTGGCTGGCGATCCGCGCAACGCCGATTATCGACTGGCGCTGGGCCAGTCCGAGTTGGCGGCGGGGCGCTTTGCCTCGGCACAACAATTGTTCAGTGACGTGTTGGCGCTTGATCCTGCGCGAGGTCGCGCCGCGCTTGATCTGGCACTGACACAGGCGGCACTCGGAAACCCATCGGCGGGCCGCGCGACACTGGAAGCGAATCGTCTGCAGCTTACTGCGCAGGATTTTGGGCTTGCCGCCGCACTGACCGGCGATACGGCCGAGGCGATACGTGTGCTTGAAATGGCCGCGCGTTCGGACTCGGCAACACCGAAAATTCGTCAGAACCTGGCGCTTGCCTATGCGCTCGCCGGGCGCTGGTCAGAAGCGCGTATGACTGCATCGCAGGATCTCTCGCCCGAGCTGGTCGATCAGCGGATGACCGAATGGGCCGCACTTGCGCACCCGCAATCCTCCTGGGAGCAGGTGGCGTCGGTTTTGCATGTCAAACCTGCGAATGATCCCGGCCTGCCGATGCGCCTCGCGCTCCAAACCGACCACCACCAGGCGCTGGCGCAGTTAGCGCCTGGCCTTGAGGCTGCGCCGGCACCAGTCGCCGCTGCGGCTGCGCCGGCACC
>JAGWQR010000362.1 GCA_028869975.1 Alphaproteobacteria bacterium
CGCCGAGCACGCCCTGATCGGCGCAATTCACTTCCGGCCGGTCAGGATCATCGCCGACCAGGCAGCGGTAGCAGGGCTTGTCCGTCTCCCAGCCGCGATAGACGGCCAACTGCCCTTCAAATTGGCCGACCGCCGCCGACACGAGCGGAATGCGCGCGGCCAATGCCGCATCCGCGACCGCGAGCCTTGTGCTGAAATTATCGCAGCCGTCGAGCACAACATCGCACCCGGCCAGCAGTACTGCCGCATTGTGCGCGCCGATCCTCTCGCGCACCGGTTCGACCACGACATCCGGATTAAGCCTTGCCGCCGCTGCCCGCGCCACTTCTACCTTGGCTGCGCCGACATCGGCTGTCCCGTAAATCACCTGCCGTTGCAGATTGCTCAGCGACGCCACATCATCATCGATCAGCCGGATATGCCCCACACCCGCCGCCACCAGATATTGCAGCGCGGGTGCGCCTATACCCCCCGCACCGATGATCGCCACCTTCGCGTCCAGCAATCGCACCTGCCCCGCGCCACCAATCTCTTTCAAAATGATGTGTCGGGCATAGCGTTCGAGTTGAGGATCGGTTAACGGCATGGCATTGCCTTAAGCGCCATTGCGTGGTGTAACAATCCTTGAGACTAATGAGTAACTGGTTATGATGTTTCTGCTGGATCGATTGTTGCGGCGCGTGGTGCGCAGGGGCACACTGACCATTCATCATGCCGATGGGCAGACTTACCGCTTTGGCGCACCCGATCCCGCGTTCCCCCAGGTTGCCATCCGCTTCAACGACAAGGGCGTGCCCTCGGCGATAGCATCCAACCCTCCGCTCGGCGCCGGCGAAGGCTATATGGACCGGCGGATCGATGTCGTTGAAGGCGAAGTATACGACCTGCTCACCCTGTTCATGAAGAATGCGCAACTTGAGCATGACGGCCCCTCGCGCAGCGGCTTCGGCGAATGGCTGGGCGCGGCGCGCAACATGGTCGAGCGGCGCAACTGGGCGGCGCGTTCGAAGCGCAATGTCGCGCATCATTATGACCTCAACGACCGGCTATATGACCTGTTTTTGGATGCCGACCGCCAGTATAGCTGTGCCTACTTCACCGACCCCGCCAATACGCTGGAGCAGGCGCAGGCGGACAAAAAGGCGCATATCGTC
>JAGWQR010000363.1 GCA_028869975.1 Alphaproteobacteria bacterium
AACGTGGCGATGAAGCATGGCGGCGTGTCTGTATTTTCGGGCGTCGGCGAACGCACCCGCGAAGGCAACGACCTGTGGATCGAAATGTCGGAGAGCGGGGTCATCGTACCGGGCAATTCGGAAAAATCGCGAGCGGCTTTGATTTACGGGCAGATGACAGAGCCGCCCGGATCGCGTCTCCGTGTCGGCCTCACCGGACTGACCGTGGCCGAGTATTTCCGCGACCAGGAGCATCTCGACGTGCTCCTCTTCATCGACAACATTTTCCGTTTCGTGCAGGCGGGCTCGGAAGTTTCGGCGCTGCTCGGACGCATGCCTTCCGCCGTGGGTTATCAGCCGAACCTCAACACGGAAATCGGCGAACTTCAGGAGCGCATCACCTCCACGAAGCACGGTTCGATCACTTCGGTGCAGGCGATTTACGTGCCCGCCGACGACTTGACTGACCCGGCCCCGGCCACCTCGTTCGCGCACTTGGATGCAACAACGGTGTTGTCGCGCGCGATTTCAGAACTGGGTATTTACCCGGCGGTCGATCCGCTCGATTCGACCAGCCGCGTGTTGTCGCCCGACGTCGTCGGCGCGGAGCATTATGAAACTGCACGCCGTGTGCAGGAGACACTGCAAAAATACAAGTCTCTCCAGGACATCATCGCCATTCTCGGCATGGATGAGCTTTCGGAAGAGGACAAGCTCACTGTGGCGCGCGCGCGCAAGATCCAGCGTTTTCTCTCACAGCCCTTCCATGTCGCCGAAGTGTTCACCGGTATTCCGGGCAAGTTTGTGGCGATCGAAGATACAGTCAAGAGCTTCAAGGCGGTAGTCGATGGCGAATATGACCATCTCCCCGAAGCGGCGTTCTACATGGTCGGCGGCGTCGATGAGGCGATTGAGAAGGCCAAGAAACTGGCCGAGGACGCGTAAGTCGTGGCTGCGCTGCATTTTGAACTTGTCACCCCGGAGCGGCTGGTCCGCTCTGAGGAGGTGTATATGGTCACGGTGCCGGGATCGGAGGGTGATTTCGGCGCGCTGCACGGCCTCGCCCCGATGATGACCGCGTTGAAGCCCGATGCCGCGCTCTCTGTTTTCAATACCGAAGGCGCCGCGCCGGAAACTATCCGGGTGCAGGGTGGCTTTGCCGAGGTGAGCGCAACGGGTCTCACCGTGTTGGCCGAAGCCATCATTTCCTGACCTCTATTGCCCAGGTAAGGCTTATTTAACCCGTCATTTACCTTTTTGCGCCATATTTTGTTATCTGGCTGGCAAGAAGGTATAAAGTATGAGTGCATTCGGCAAAAAACCTGGGGCCACGGGCAACAGACGGCCCGCCTTCGGTGTTGCGCGACCCATGCAAAGCACCCCCAGGCCCGGGCAGACCGAAGCCGGTGTAGTGCCACTCCCCTCTGGTGGTGCGCAGTTTCCCCCGCTTGATGCGACACATCTGCCTGGTGGGGGCGCGATGTCGGACCCGATGGCCCGGCTCGACAGCCGGATGCACGGCAACAATGAGCCAACAGCGCAGGGCGGTTTTGAAGAATCGATCCACAAGATCAAGGAGCAGGTGCTCCCCCGCCTGCTTGAACGAATTGACCCGGAAGCCGCCGCCACGCTGACCAAGGATGAGCTTTCCGAGGAATTCCGCCCCATTATCGGCGAGGTGCTCGCCGATCTCAAAATCACGCTCAACCGGCGCGAACAGTTTGCGCTCGAGAAAACGCTGGTCGATGAGCTACTCGGCCTTGGCCCGCTCGAGGATCTGCTCGCGGACAAGGCGGTGACCGACATCATGATTAACGGGCCCGAGCAAACTTTTGTTGAGCGCAAGGGAAAACTCGAGCTCTCCGGCATCAAGTTCCGCGATGAGGAGCATCTGTTCCAGATCGCGCAGCGTATCTGCAATTCGGTCGGCCGCCGCGTAGACCAGACCTCACCGCTTGCCGATGCCCGCCTGAAAGACGGCAGCCGCGTGAACGTGATTGTACCGCCCTTGTCACTGAAGGGCACCGCCATCTCGATTCGTAAATTCTCGGACAAGCCGATCACGCTCGACAATCTGCGGGATTGGGCGGCGATGAGCGACAAAATGTGCACGGCCTTGAAAGTCGCGGGTGCGTGCCGCTTCAACATTGTAATTTCGGGCGGTACCGGTTCGGGCAAAACCACGATGCTCAACGCCCTGTCGCGGATGATTGATCCCGGCGAGCGCGTCATCACGATTGAAGACGCCGCCGAACTGCGCCTGCAGCAGCCGCACTGGCTCCCGCTTGAAACCCGCCCCGCCAACCTTGAGGGCAATGGCGAAATCACCATCCGCGATCTGGTCAAGAACAGTCTGCGTATGCGCCCTGACCGTGTGATCCTCGGTGAAATTCGTGGATCGGAGTGTTTTGATCTGCTCGCCGCGATGAACACGGGCCATGATGGCTCGATGTGTACGCTTCACTCCAACTCCCCGCGTGAATGTCTGGGCCGTATGGAAAATATGGTGATGATGGGCGACATCAAAATGCCCAAGGAAGCGATCAGCCGCCAGATTGCTGATTCGGTGGATATGATCGTGCAGGTCAAGCGCCTGCGCGATGGCTCGCGCCGTGTCACCAACATCACCGAGGTGATCGGCATGGAGGGCCCTGTCATTGTCACCCAGGAGTTGTTCAAGTTTGAATATATCTCCGACGATGCCGACGGTAAAATCGTTGGCGAATATCGCCCGATGGGCCTGCGCCCCTACACGCTCGAAAAAGCACGCCAATATGGCTTCGAGCAGCCCTATCTTGAGGCGTGTTTGTAAATATCACCATATTTTTACTGGGCTGCGCCGACCCGCCAAAAGTGACAAAAGTGACACAACGGTCAAGGGCACGTTGCGTTCTGCACGGTCGCCCTTGATATGTAAAATCCAATATGGTTATAATATGCCAGAATCATGGGCGCAATTATAACCGATATGGTAACTTATGTCAAGTGGTCAGACCCGCCTCAAATTTCCACCTGGCTGCCCAGTTCAACCACACGGTTGACGGGCAGGCGGAAGAAATCCATCGCGCTGGTGGCGTTGCGCAGCATCCAGGAAAAGAGGTGCTCGCGCCAGATCGCCATGCCGGGGCGCGCGGAGGGTAGCAGCGTCTGCCGCGCGAGGAAAAAGCTCGTGTCCATCATGTTGAACGGGCCGCCGCAGGTGCCCGCAAGCTTAAGTGCGCCGGCCACGTCGGTTTCTTGCATGAACCCGAATTTCATCACCAGCCGATGAAAGCCGTTGCCAAGATCGGTTACCGTGCAGCGCTCGTCATCGGGCACAGTGGGGACGTTGCGGATTTTGACCGTGAGCAGAATGATGCGCTCGTGCAGCACCTTGTTGTGCTTGAGGTTATGGAGCAGCGCTGGCGGCACACCATCGGGTGTTGAGGTCATGAACACAGCGGTGCCCGAAACGCGCTTGGCCGATTTGCAGGCGGAATCAATGAAGGTTTGTAAGGGCAACGCAGCGTCGTTGAGATGATCCTGCACCAGTTGGCGCCCTTTTGCCCAAGTGGTGAGGAAGGTGAAAATGATGAGCCCAACCATGATCGGCAACCAGGCGCCTTCAGGAATTTTTGTGATCCCCGAAAGGAGATAGGCGGCATCGACGATGGTGAACACCAGCACAATGAAAACCCCGCGCCAGAACGATACCTTCCACACCTGGAACATGATGACATATTGCATGATTGTGGTGATGACCATGGTGCCGACGACCGCCAGCCCATAGGCCGGAAGCATCTTGGCGGAATGCTGGAAGACGATCACCAGCAGCGCGACCATAACGGCCAGAAACCAGTTCACCGCTGGAACATAAATCTGCCCCTCAGCCTTCGAGGAGGTGTGCATGATCTTGAGGCGCGGGAGAAAGCCAAGCTGGATCGCCTGTTGCGTAACCGAAAACGCTCCTGAAATCACCGCCTGACTGGCAATGATGGTGGCGAATGTCGCCAGAATCAGCAGCGGCCAGGACATATAATGCGGCACCATATGGAAGAAGGGATTGTCCACATTCTTGGGATTGTGCAGCAGCATTGCGGCCTGCCCGAGATAATTGATGATGAGCATTGGAAAGGCAATGAGCAGCCACGCAAGCGTAATCGACTTACGGCCAAAATGGCCCATATCGGCATATAGCGCCTCTGCACCCGTGACCGCGTAAATGACAGCGCCAAGCGCGAGGAAGGAATAAAATGGGTGCGCTGCAAAGAAGAAGTAGATGTTACGCGGATCAAGCGCCCACAGCACCTCCGGGTGCGGAATGATGTGGATCAAGCCCATGACACCGATCGAAACGAAATAGACCAGCATCACCGGCCCGAATAATTTGCCGACCCTATCAGTGCCGTGTGATTGGATGGCGAACAGCCCGATTAAAATCGCCAACGCAATCCCGACAATATAGGGATCGAAAGCTGTGCTGACGACATCCAGCCCTTCCACAGCGGAAATGACTGAAATGGCCGGCGTGAGCATCGAGTCTGAATAGAAAAGCGCAGTGGCAAACAGCGCCAGCGCCATCAGCCATTTGACCTCCTGCATATGGTGAAGCTGGCGCTTGATGAGCGCGAACAGCGCAAGGCTGCCACCTTCGCCATGATTATCGCAGCGCATGACGATGAACACATATTTGAGCGTGACGACGAACAGGAACGTCCAGAAAATCAGGCTGACCAGCCCATACATATTCGTGATACTGACATTGAGATGGTAGCGGGGATCGAGCGTGGCTTGCAGC
This sequence comes from Alphaproteobacteria bacterium, assembly GCA_028869975.1. Lineage (GTDB taxonomy): Bacteria > Pseudomonadota > Alphaproteobacteria > Sphingomonadales > Sphingomonadaceae > JAGWQR01. The sequence goes on from JAGWQR010000363.1 coordinate 4,757, forward strand.
GCATAGAGCGGACTGGTGCCAATGTCGCCAAACACGACTCCGGTCGCGCCCAGCATCAACCCCGCAAGCGAGCCGTGGATATGACCTGGCCCCTGCTCATCCTCGGCCAAAAGTGGGTCAGCCTCGGTCATAATTTAACTCCTGCAACGCCCCTGTTCCACTCCGCCCACGAATCAAACTGCTGCGTGTTAGTGGCAATCGCGCGCCCATACGCTTGTCGCTGTTGCACCGCAATATGCGATTTACGGGCCAAACATCGGTGGCAATTTTGCGCCCAACTGCTTGCCCCGCCAGAAACAATACATAGCGGCGGGTGTCGGAATCCCCTGGGTTTTTTCGATCAGGGCCGAACCCAGCATCACCCACATGCGCCCGTTATTCGGATCTTGTGCCACGCGCGCGGAAAGCGCTTCGATCATCGTATTGAGCCTGGGATCGGCGGCCGCGCTCGCAACCGGGCTGCTTTCCAGTTCGGGCCGCCCTTGCAGGCCATAACCAAGCGCCCCGCAGGCCAGCATGGCCGCCACAATTATCCACCCGCGCGCCGTCATGTGCCCGAAGCGCAGCAATGCGCCGCCCAGCAGAAATGCCATTGCCAGAAAAATCAGCCAGCCCATCAGTCGTGTCTCCGTTTTATCCGGCCACGCACGAGCAGCCCACCTGCAATGACGAGCATCAGCGGCACCAGCCATAGCCCTGCGGTCTGGGCAGAGAAGGGGGGATCATAGGTCACCCAGTTGCCATAGCGGCGGATCAGCCAGTGGCGGATCGAATCGGGAGATTCGCCTGCCTGGATGCGCTCGCGGATCATCGAGCGCATATCGCCGGCCAGATCGGAATTGCTCTCGGCAATCGATTCGCCCTGGCAGACGAGGCAGCGGATCTTGGTCATCAGCGCCTTGGCCTGACGCTCCTGCGCGGGATTGGGCAGCGCCGTATTGGCGAGTGGCGCGGGCGGCAGGTTCGAATCGGCCATGAGTGGCGCCGCAATGAGTGCCAGCGGAATCAGCAGGGCCGGGGCGCGCCAGCTCCGCATCAGTGCAGCGCCTTCATCTGTGCGATCAGGCGCGGCACATCATCATCATAAAGCACGCCAATATGCTGCAGGCGGATGATGCCCTTGCTGTCGATCAGATAGGTTTCGGGCACGCCGGTTGATCCAAGCGCCATCGCTACACTGGAGGTGGTGTCGCTGCCGATGCGCGCATAAGGATTGCCGTTGCGCTCCAGAAAGGCGTCAAGATCCACCTTGCGGTCACGCAGCGCAATGCCATCAACCTCCACCCCCGCTTTTGTGAGCGCGACGAGCTGCGGGGCCTCGGCGGCGCAGGGGATGCACCAGCTTGCGAAGATATTGACCAGATGGGGCTTGCCCGCGGTCAGGTTCGCGCTCGAAAAGCCGGGGCGACTGGAGGACGCGGCGGGCAGATCGAAGTGCGGCATCGGCTGGCCCACCCATTGCGAGGGGATATCATGACTTTCCGGCGCAACCAGCCCATGGATGAGCAACCCAAGCACCAGCGCGAATCCCGCGAACGGCAGCCACAACCAGAGTCGCTTCGTCATACGGCCCTCCTGCGCCGGCCCCAGCCCCAGCCGTCACGCTGCACCCGCCCGACCAGTGAGAGCGCGCCCCCGGCCGCAATCATAAATCCGCCGAGCCAGATCAGGGCGACAAACGGTTTCCACCACATCCGCAACTGCCAGCGGCCATCATCCTGCTGCTGGCCGAG
>JAGWQR010000364.1 GCA_028869975.1 Alphaproteobacteria bacterium
CGATCGGCTCGCCGGTGGCGGGATCGCCGACTTCCTCAAGGAATTCGAGGTGGCCGTGCGCGTGGCCGGTTTCGCCTTCCGCCGTTGAGCGGAACACGGCCGCTACATCGTTATGGCCCTCAATATCCGCCTTCTGCGCGAAATAGAGGTAGCGGCGGTTGGCCTGACTTTCACCCGCGAAGGCGTCTTTCAGATTCTGCTCGGTTTTGGTGCCTTTAAGTCCCATAATGTATCTCCTGAAAGGGCAGTATGTGCCCGCGACTCCGTTTATAAGGCTTGAAAACAAATCGACAAAATCGATTTTTTGACATTCAGTAATCAATTTTACTGTTGGATAGGCTGAATATCGACAATGTCCATACCTTCCGCAAATGGTGGATCGGGGATGAGCAGGCGCCAGTGATTTTTGCCTATGCGCTCGGTCAGCCCGACCACATCACGCAATGAATCGCGCCCGTAGCGCAGGGGAGTCTGTTCATCTCCGAGCATGACGGCACCCAGAAAAACCGAGCGTCGCGCGTTATCCGGAAAGAGCTGGCCCACAAATCTTTGCTGCCGAACGGAAATGCTGACAGCTTGTGATTGTCCTGAACCAAAGATGCAAGGCTGTGCCGTAAATTCCCTGAACTGCGCCGCCCCGCCCAGTTCATACCAGCGGCACGCATAATTTCCCGGCGGGAGTGCGACACCAATGCGCGCGGCGTCCGGATTAACGAGTGGCCCGAGCGAATCCAGCGCCGCACCCGCCGGTGTGGTGCGTGCTTCCGCCACTGTCTGCATCAGCGTATCGCGCCAGTTGCGCAGCGCCAGCCAGTCCTCTGATCTGATGCTTTGACGCCAGCTCATCTGCTGCCCCCGGTTGCCGTTTTTCGCATAGACGCGCACGGGCACGTACAGCCCGGCGAGGCTGGTCATGAGTATCAGTATCGTCAGGATTCGGTGGCGCATACCCCATTAAAGACGCTTGCCCGCATCGGAGCAAGGGAAATTGCATGACCGGATTTGCCCTGCTAGGACGACGCACATGAATACGCCCGCACTACTGCTCGATGTCAGGGCCGATCTCGGCGAGGGGCCGCGCTGGCACGCGGCTGAACAGCGCCTTTACTGGGTCGATATCAATGCGCGCACGCTCCACCGCTTTGATCCTGCCACGGGCAGAGACGAGCAGCGCAAGCTCCCGCAGCGGATCGGCTGCTTCGCCTTCAGCAAATCTGGGGGGGTGCTGCTGGCGATGGAGGATGGCTTTGACATGATCTCAGGATGGGATGCGCCGCTCATCCGCTTTGGTGGTGCGCCGCTGGCGGGCAAGCCCGATCTGCGCTTCAACGATGGCCGCACCGACCACCACGGCACTTTCTGGGTCGGCAGCGTCAATATGAAGAAATCGGCCAACAACGCAGCGCTCTATGCACTCGCGCCCGATGGCACCTGCACCGAAATAGAAGGCGGAATGCTCACCTGCAACGGCGCAGCGTTCAGCGCCGATGGCTGTAACTTTATGCACACCGATACGCCCAGCCATGCACTGCGGCTGTATGATGTGGCGGATGGCGCGCTCACCAATCGGCGCATCTTCCACCAGTTTGAGATGGGCACCGGGCGGCCCGATGGCGGCTCGTTCGATGAGGAAGGCTATTACTGGTCGGCGCTGTTTGATGGTGGCCGGGTGGTGCGGCTGTCGCCGGCGGGGGAGGTGGTGCAGACGGTTGTGCTGCCCGTTTCGCGTCCGACGATGATTGCATTCGGAGAGTATGACCGGCGCACCGCCTTTGTCACCAGTGCGCGCACCGGGCTGGACGAAGCGGCGCTGGCCCGCGAGCCTCATGCTGGCGGCATCTTCAGCTTCCGCGTTGATGTGCCGGGGGTGCCGGAATGGCCGTTCGGGGGGTGAGGGTGGCTAAGGACAAAGCCGGAACATACTGCGATAATGCGCTCAATACCCATCACAGGCAAAAGGGGCGCGCACATAGCCTTTGACAAGCGATCAGCGGGTAACAAGGCCGTCTCAGAAGCGCGCAAGGCCAAGCAGGATGAGTTTACACCCAGCTTACCGACATCAGCAACGCGCGATCCTTGACTACGAACCCTCAATCTATGTCTGTGAGGGGAACGAGAGCGAGAAGCTCGACTGGTTCAAGATCATCAACATCGCGGGCGAGAAGCTGACAGATCAGGAA
>JAGWQR010000038.1 GCA_028869975.1 Alphaproteobacteria bacterium
CCGGCCGCCTTCATTTTGGCGTTCATCTTGCGCGATTCCTCGACATCGACGGTCACATTCTGCTTGCCATGGATCAGCAGCAGCGGGGTATTGATCTTGTCGATATAGTAGATCGGGGACACCACTTTGAAATCCGGGGCCATGCGCTTCCACGCCGTGCGTGCATAATTTTCCGACGTTGAATTCTCAAACATCTGCTGCGCGCGCGAAAGATCGGCAACGCCCGCAATCGAAATGGCGCAGCTATAGAGATCCGGATCTTTCACAATCCCCCACATCACCGCATAGCCGCCATAAGAGCCACCCATGATACAGGCGCGCTTCGGGTCGGCCAGCCCTTCCTTGACCACCCAGTCGAGTGCATCGGTGACATCATCCTGCATCGCCTTGCCCAGCTCGCCTTCGCCGCGCTTCTCGAAGGCATTGCCATAGCCGGTCGAGCCCCGGAAATTGGGCTGCACCACAACATAGCCACGATTGGCGAGGAACTGCGACCAGTAATCATAGTCCATCCCGTCACGCGCCCAGGGGCCGCCATGTGGCAGCATGATGACGGGGCGGTTCTTCGCATCCTCGCTCGGCAGGGTGAGTTTGGCTTCCTCCTCCAGCCCGTCGCGCGCCTTGTAGCTGATCATTTTGACCGGTGCGACGCGCTGCCGGCCGATAAGCTCGTTGATTTTGGCAATGGCGTGCAGACTGCCATCGTTCGTGTCAAAATAATAGAGCATGCCGGGCATGTCGGCATCGCTGATCTGTACCAGCATTCTGGTGCGGTCGGCGGTCATACTCAAAATGCTGACCCGGGCGTCCGGCACGGCGCGGCTGAAGGCGGCCTGAAGCTTGTCCAGCGCCGGATCAAACCAGTGAGCGCCCATATCCTGCCCCAGATTGACCCCCAGCAGCGTAATCCCATCATCGGCCATGATCGGGCTTAACGAGCTTGTCGGTGCTGTATAAATGCGCTTGACCTGCCCACCGGTCAGCAAGTTGCGTTCGTCAACCGTGGCATGATTGTTGCCGTCATCGCCCACCACCAGCGCATCATCGCCCCCGGCAAGGAACGCAAATGGTTGGATCAGCCCCTTCTCGGCGTTCAGATCCACCCGGTCGATCGTGTGGAACATCGTGTCCTTCCCATGCCGGTAATAGAGATAGTCCTTGTGATGATCGTCATCATGTTCATAACCCATGCGGACAACGCCGCTGGCATCGGCATACCAGTCCGAAACCCCGTCACGATCATCCAGCACGAGAGAAAAATGCCCATTCTCAACATTGATACGATAGACTTTGGGCCAGAAATCATGCGAAAAATAAACAGATTGCTGCGCGGCAAGCAAGATGTTCGGGGTGCCATCTTTGGCAATCCAGAGAACATCCGAAGCATTCTGGCCTCCAGAGTCTTGAAGAATAAGCGTAATATGATGGGTTGTGCTGTTAGTGCTGTAAATGCGGCTCGCGTATATCTTGTGTTCTGCGCCAATATCAACCAATTTATCGGCATAGATGATGATATTGTTATTGCCGACCCAGCTTATTGCATTGATTTCAGTCAGATCGGGGATGGGGACGGCTGTGTTCTTGGCAGATTTGTCGAACAGATTGATAATCGAAATCACCTGCTGACCGTTAATCCCGAAAATGCCTGCCATTTCGGTGCCATCCGGGGAAAGCGTGGCCTGCTCGACAAAATCAAGCTGGGCAAAATCTTCGAGCGGAAGTTTGCCCGAAACCGTGCAAACCGGGCTGCGGCCTGGGGTGGCGGCGCATCGCTCTCTGCAACCGGTGCGCCCGCAGCAACCGTCACGGGCAGGGCACTCACAAACGCGAGCATAATCAACGATACCAGACAACGCATCACATTCCCCCTACGCCAGACTAAGGACAGCCTATCATGCCTATTCTTGCGATCAAGCCCGTTTAGGAATCGTCCCGGGGTCTTAATGCTCCGGCAAGTAGCCGTTCCCGGTCTGAGCGCATAATTTCTGTGCTCAACCGCCGGACAGCGTCAACCATATAGTTCAGCGCGAGGGGGGCGGGGGCCGCACCCCGATAAAGGTTACGCACCAGCGCCTCCCCCAGCAGCGCATCATCGCCGAGCGCATTGCGATAGGCACCGAGCCGCCCGCCGAGCGCCGCCACCATATTGCCGATATGTTTGCCAACCACCAGATCACCCACACCGATCTGGCGTAACTGGCCGTCCATATCCTCGATAAACACTTCGGTGAGTAGCGCTGTATCCCGCACTCCCGGAGCACCGCTAAGCTCCAGCGCCATCAGCGTCAGCGCCGCTATAAGCGCCACCATGTCAAACCGGCCATCGAGCGTATCGGGCACCGCGCCCTCAAGATACCAGTGCGGCTTGCGCGCTTCGGCCACAATGGCCGCGTAAAGAGGGCGCAGGGCATCGCGTGGATCGGTGCGGGATTTACGGGTCAGGCGCGCGAACATCGTCTTGTCATAACAGCGGCAATCGACTTGCGCCAGTTGCGTGATGCGCCTAATGCACGCGGCAGGACTGCCGGATGGCGCTGGCAGTGGAGTGTGACTATGACGGGCATATCAAGCCAGGGATGGCGGGTGGTTGGTGCACTTGGCGCTTTTGCGCTTTTGGCGGGGTGCGCGCATATTCCCGGGCACCAGGGCTATATCAATGAAGCGGATTTGACCAACAGCATCAAGCCGGGGGTTGATAACCGGGATTCTGTGGCACGCACGATGGGCCGCCCGAGCTTTGAAGGGCAGTTCGATTCGCGCGACTGGTATTATGTCGGGCGCGAAACCAGCAGCTATGCCTACAAGCTGCCAACCGTGAAAAACCAGTTGGTGACTCATATCCACTTTGATTCCGCCGGCAATGTTGTTTCTGTGGACAAGGTCGGGATGGCACAGGTCGCCAATATCAGGCCGATCAAGGACAAAACGCCCACACTGGGCCGCAAGCGCACCTTGCTGGATGATCTGTTCGGCAACATCGGGCAGGTCGGCGCGGTTGGCGGCGGGCCGGGCACGGCAGACAACCCCAATGGCAATAGCGGGCAATAGCCGGTCTGGCGGGATATAAGCTTTTGCAAATAGGTGCCTGAACCCATGCGCATGATCCAGTTTGCCGGACGATATTTGATTCTGATTGTTTTACTGTTGCTGCCGGTGCACCTGCTGGCCGACGCTGTGCCGATTGGCGGCACACACCATATGAAGGTGGCGCTGGTCGCCGAGACACAGCACCCAGCGCCCGGTAAGGATTTCACGCTCGCAGTGGTAATGACACCCGATCCGGGCTGGCATGGCTACTGGATCAATCCGGGCGAGGCGGGCTTTGCCCCGACGCTGAACTGGACATACCCGACCGGCTTTTACGGCACCAACGCCATTCAATACCCGATCCCCGCGCGGTTGAAGGTGGCGGGCCTGATGAACCATGTGTTCAACGGTGAACATGCGCTGCTTGAGACCGCGCGGCTCGACGACAAAATTGAGCCGGGCACCGCCTTGCCTTTCAAGCTGCATGTTGATTTGCTGGTCTGCTCGGATAGCGTGTGTGTACCCGAGAGCGACGATGTTGCCCTCAATGTGCGTGCAGGCGACGGCAAACCCGATCCGGCGCAAGCGGGCAGATTCGATGGGTGGCGGGCGGCGCTGCCACGTGCATTGCCCGAGCAGGCCCATTATCAGGTGCAGGGCGACCGATTGATTGTGGCGGTGCCCTATCCTGCAAGCGCGCCCGCGCCCGCTGATCCATGGTTGTTTGTAGAACCGATCCGGGGCGGCGATGGCGGCGTCGCACTCGACAGTGGCGCGGCGCAGAGCTTCCGGCGCACAGGGGACTGGATCGTGATGGAAGGCAAGGCGGCGCAGGGTGGGCTGAACCTGGTGCGCAAGGGCCGCCCGGATGGGCCGGACTCGCCGGTGGCATTCGATGCTTTGTTAAGCCTTGGAGAGGTGATCGGAGGCAATCCTCAGGGCCTGTCTTTCCATGCTGTGCCGGGGATCGTGCCTGCTGGCGGGACTCCGGTGGGGGTGCAACCTGTTACGGCAAGCGCCCCCGCCGCCTCTCCCTTCGCGCTGCTGCTGATCCTCGGCGGCGCACTCCTGGGTGGGTTGATCCTCAACATCATGCCGTGCGTGTTCCCGGTGATCGGGTTGAAGGCGCTCAGCCTTGCCAAGGGCGGCGCGGACGAGCGCCGGATACGCGCCGAAACGCTCGCCTATACTGCCGGGGTTATGGCGACGACGCTCGCGCTTGGCGGGCTGCTGCTGGCCCTGCGTGCAGGCGGACAGGCGATTGGTTGGGCGTTTCAGTTGCAAAACCCGTTCATCGTGTTTGTACTGCTGTTGCTGATGGTGGCGATCACGCTCAATCTGCTTGGGGTCTATGAACTGCGCAGCGTGGCGGCGGGCGATGCGCTCACGCGCAAATCAGGGCTGGCAGGCGATTTCTGGACCGGTGCGCTTGCAGCCTTTGTTGCGACGCCATGCACCGGCCCGTTCATGGCAGCGGCGCTGGGCGCGGCGCTGGTGCTGCCCACATATCAAGCGCTACTCATTTTTGCCGGGCTGGGGCTGGGGATGTCGCTGCCGTTCCTCGCCATCGGCTTTATCCCGGCGCTGCGCACTCGTTTGCCCAAGCCCGGTGCGTGGATGGCAACCTTCCGCAAGATCATGGCGATCCCGATGGCGCTGACGGCGCTCGGGCTGGCTTGGGTGCTGTGGCACGAGCTGGTGCCGTCGGTGTCGACAGCGGGTAGCCTTGAGGCACAACGCTTCTCCACCGCCCGCCTGGCAGAACTTCAGGCGCAGCACCGCCCAGTGTTCGTCTATTTCACCGCCGACTGGTGCCTGACCTGCAAGGTCAATGAGAAGGCAGCGATTGAAACGGAGGCCGTGCAGGATGCCTTCAAGGCGCATAATGTTGCTGTGCTGGAGGGGGACTGGACGAATGGCGACCCCGCGATTACGCATTTCCTCACCGATCATGGTCGTTCGGGCGTGCCTTATTATCTCTTTTATCCGGCGAGCGGTGCCGCGCCGCAAGAACTCCCGCAAGTGCTGACGGTAGGGGAGTTGAGCGCACTACACTAAGTTCAGATCGACCGGAGCCGCTCCGGGGAATACCCTGTCCAGCCGATCCGCACGCATGCCATAGAGCCGCGATACCACCCCGCCTATCAGCCCGCGATAGTCAGTCAACACCGGCAGATCACGGCCCTGATTGAGCGTCTGTTGGCTCAGTTGCACCTGCGGTCCTGCCATCCGCCCGCCCTGCACCGCGCCACCGAGCACCCAATAGACGCTGCCATGGCCATGATCGGTGCCCCGGTTGCCATTTTCATGGAAGGTGCGGCCAAATTCGGACAGCACGATCACCGTGGTGCGGTTCCAGTCAGCGCCCATTTCCTGTGCATAAGCGGCGAGGCCCGCCCCCAGGTCACCGATTCTGTTTGCAAGTTGCCCGTCTGCCGCACCCTGATTGACGTGCGTGTCCCAGCCGCCGACATCGAGAAAGGCGAGGTTGAACCTGTCCTTCATCAGCGCCGCCACCCGCCGCGCCTGCAGTGCAAAGCCGCGTGCGTTGGCGGCACCTCGCCCGGCCTTGCCCATTTCATCCTGTAAAGAGGTGAAGGCCTGCTCGCGCACCTGGAACCCCTCTTGTACCGATACCGCCGGGGCCAGGCGTTGTGCAGCCGGATTTCGGTACATGGCCTCGATGATCGCCTGCTGGCGCGCATCAAAATTGGGCTTGCCAACCGACTGGATGGCCAGATTGGGCACAATCGCGCTGCCATCATGAAAGATGATCGGAACATTATTAGAGAACGCAATCGGGCGGCACCCGCCGAGCGCACCCGCCAGCCGCCCCATAAAACCCGAGCGATAATCGCGACTGGCATTGATGGGCTGCCCCAGCTCGATCGTGTCCTGCGTCTCGAAATGCGAGCGCGACATATCATCGGTGCCCACATAGGGCACGAACGCGATCTGCTTGGCCTGCCACAGCGGGTAGATGCTCTGCGCCAATGCCGGGTGCAGGCTCCACTGGCCATCCAGCGGCAGCGCCGCTTTGGGGTCATTGGGGTTGGGCCGCGCAATCGCCAGTGAAGGCCGCGACTGATAGTAAAAATCGCTATACGTGGGGATGACGATATTGGCGGCGTCATACGCTCCGCGCAAAAACACCACGAGCAGGCGCTGGTCGGTGGCGGGCGCGGCCATCAGCCGGCCCGAGCATGTGAGCGCGCCGGCGCCAAGCGCGGAGGTGAGCAAGGAACGGCGGTCAATCAGCATGGTCTATCTCCGCATGAAATCGGGGGATGCAAGGAAGAAGATGTTCCACTCCTGCGGGCTGGTCGCCTGTGCCAGCGCTGTTCGCGTGGGGGGCGCGAGCGTATTCGCCAGCCCCTGATAATAGAGCGCGCCCTGAAGCAGGGGAAAGGCAGGTTGCGCCTGCGCTTGCGGCGCATCCGCCTTGAACAGCCCCGCCGCGCCGCTGCCAATGGCGCGCGCAATCTCGAACCGTGCCTCGATCTGGCCGGGGCCGTTCCAGGCACTGCGCTCAAGCGGATAGCCATCGGGGGTCAGATGACCGTAGAGCGGCTCGGACAGCCCATAGAGCCAGTTGTTGATCGGCGCGGTATTGACCACCACCCGGTCGTCATAAGCCATGCGCACCGCCGAGAGCACATAGTGCATCGGGTCTTTGAGCAAAGGCTGGCCCAGCGACGCGCGGAATTCAGGGCTGTGGAACATGATATCGAGCACAGCGGCGATATTGCCCCCTGTTTCCTGCCAGCGCTGCGCCATCCGGTAGACCAGCGCGGGCGGCGGAGCATCCGATACAAAATATTGCGCGATCTGCTTCGATATATGCTGCGCGGTGGCGGGCTGGGCGCACAATATGTCGAGCGCCTGCTGGACTTCACCATAGCCTGAGCCTTTGATGACATGGCCGAGGAACAGTTTGTCACCAAAGTCATGCCGCGCGGGATAGAAGGCAAAGGCGCCATCGCGAATCGCGCCGGGAGCGAGGCGCGCCGGATTTGCCCCGGCCAGCCTGGGCGGCACGATGCTGACGCCGGTCAGGATGCGCGCCAGCTCCTGCACATCCTTCTGGGTATAGCCCGAGCCGACCCCCATTGTGTGGAGTTCCATGATCTCGCGCGCATAATTCTCGTTGATATGGCCCATCGCGTTCTGCGCATTGTCGAGATATTGCAGCATCGCTGGGGAACGCAGTGTCGCCTCCAGCAGCTTGCGGAAGTTACCGAGGGCGTTGGGGCGGATCGCCCTGTCTTCATAATCGGCAAGGAACAACCGGATCGCGCCTTTATCGACAAAGACGTTGAAATGGTTGAACCAGAACCAGCTCATCGTTTCACGCAACTGCCAGGGCGAATAGAGCGCGCGCAGCAGAGTACGCGTGGTCGCCTGACGCTGGACATCCCGGAAATAGGCCTGACGGACTTGCTGCGGCGAGAGGCTGAGCGGATCGGTCATTGCCTTAGCAGGCGCGGCATTGGGCGGCATCGTCGCAGCAGACATTGACATCGACTCTGGCATGGCCGCCGCCAGCTTCTGCGCCTGCATTTGACGTTGCTGCGTCTGCGCCGCCTCAAAGCGCGCCTGCTCTTCAACAAACAGTGCCAGCCCGGATTTATGCAGCGCGGGCAGCGTGTTTATTTCTGCCAGCGCGGCTGCTGGAAGACCATCATCGGCAGGCGGGTGGAGCTGCGCTTCCAACCAGGCATCAAGCCCCTGATGCTCGACATCGGCCATCTCGCTGGCCGTGACGCCCCAACCGATGCGGTTGACAACGGCAAGATCATCCGCACCATAGCCGGGATCGGCAGACAGCGGCGTGCCGGCACCGAGCAGGGCACAAAGGCTGACAGCAATATAAATTGTTCCGCGCATTCATACCTCCACCGGTTTAACGAACGGGCCTGTCATTACCCTTTGCATAATGCGCGCGATACTGCTCGCGGAGTAGTTTCTTGTCGATTTTTCCTGTGCCGAGGCGGGGGAGCTGCGTCTC
>JAGWQR010000365.1 GCA_028869975.1 Alphaproteobacteria bacterium
ATCGTATTGGCCGAATAGCCGACAAAGCCGCCCACGTAGTTCCCCGCAACCGTCAGTGTCACCGCACCGGAAGCATAGGCATTGCTAATCGTACGTGTATTGTAACCGACCAGTCCGCCAACTTGGTTCAAGCCGGTGACCGCGCCGGTGGCGTAGGCATAAGTGATGGCTCCTCCATTACTCCCTACCAGGCCGCCTACAGCATTGGTCGCGGGTGCCGTGCCACCTGTTACAGCGCCCGTGGCATAGGCCTCGGTGATGGAACTAGTATTATACCCGACCAGCCCGCCAACATAGCCGCCGGCGCTCGTCACCGCGCCCGTGGCATAGGAACTGGTGATTGTGCCCGAGCTATATCCTGCAAGGCCACCAACATCGCTCAGGGTAGATGAGAGGGTGCTCTTGACCGTGCCCGTGGCGTAGGATTGGATTATTGGCCCTACGTTGACGCCGATCAGCCCGCCAACCTGAAAGCCGGTTGCGCTTAAGGCGCCGGTGGCATAGGATTGTGTCACGGTCGAGCCCCGATTATACCCCACCAGCCCGCCAACGCCATAACCCGGGCCCGATGTGTTGCCCGGGTCAGTCACTGCGCCTGTGGCATAGGATTGGCTGATCGGCCCGCCATCGCTTTGGCCAACCAGTCCACCGACATAGCCAATGGTGCCGCTGACGGCGCCGGTCGCGTATGATTTGCTGATCGATGCGGAGAACGCAGCATACCCCCCCAGCCCGCCCACATTGTCGCCACCAGACACTGCGCCCGTGGCATAAGAATTGATAATCTGGCCGACATCAAGCCCGACCAGATCGCCGACCGCGCTATTCCCGCTCACGCTGCCGCCAACAATCCCGACATTGCTGATTGTCGCAGTCGAGCCTGCATACCCGATCCAGCCGACATTGGGGATTGATGGCCGATTGATGACCATGTTGTTGATCGAATAGCCCTGGCCGTTGAAGCTGCCTGAAAAGCCACTTCCCGAATTGAGCGTTGTGCCTGCACCATCGGTGCCGAGCGGAACCCACCCAGTGCCGGCCCACATGCCAGAATAGCTGGACGGAGTGCCAGAAACGACAGCACTCGTCTGGCTCAGATCAATTTTGCCGCCCAGCACATAGCTGGCGCCCAACGTTGTGCTCGTATCATTAATCAACTGGAGCTGGTGCGCATTGCTGATGACGAAAGCGCCACTCGCCGTTACAGGCACATTGCCCGTTGTCGGCACCTCCGTGGCCAGGAATGGCCTGGTCGTATTGCCCGCGAGGAACACCCAGGCTGACGCGGTCAGATTGGCGTAGGAACTTGCGTTATAGGCATAGTTCGTGGCCGCTGAGGATGCGGGATTGGAGGTGACCGACACAACTGTTGTAACGGTGCCTAAATTGGTGCCTACCGCAGCCAGACCGGACGTGTAGTTGTCGTAATAGACGTTGCTGATTGTGGAACCGGCGGCATTGTAGCCGGCAAATGCTCCGCGTGTCGTGCTGGCGCCCGTTATGCTGCCCGTCGCATAGGCGTTGTTAATGGTTGAAGCATTGTAGCCAACAAGCCCGCCCTGATAACCGCCCGTGCTGATTACCGCGCCCAAAGCATAGACATTGGTCAAGGTGCCATTATTTACGCCAACCAGGCCACCAACATTAGCGCTTCCTGATACAGCGCCCGTGGCGTAACTGTTCGTAACCAGCCCGCGAGACCGGCCGATAAGCCCGCCGACATACTGAAAACTGCTGGTGACAGAGCCGGTTGCGTAGCTGTTGTTTAGACTGTTTGCCGTGCCTGCGGCGCCGATCAGTCCGCCGGTATACAAGCCCGTACCGCCATTGACAGCCCCTGTGGCATAGGAATTGCTTATACTCGTATCATTATAGCCAACCAGACCGCCTGTATATCCCCCCGCCGAGCCCGTGACCGCGCCCGTTGCATAGCTGTTGGTGATCGAGCCCGATAAATTTTGCCCGATCAAACCTCCGGTATCAAAGTTTGTTGTCGCTGTCACCGCGCCGGTCGCATAATCGCCGTTCACTGTGCCATGGTTGGCGCCAATCAAATCTCCAATATATCCTTTACCCGCAACGCCGCCACCAACAATTCCGGTATTGCTGATGATTGCAGATGTCCCTGCATAACCGAACAGGCCGTCAAAAAGAGCGTTGGGCCGATTGACATTCAGGTTGTTGATCGTAAAATTCTGGCCATTGAAGCTGCCGGTAAAGCCATTGCCACTATTGAGAACTATTCCCGTGCCATCGGTTCCGAGTGGCACAAAGCCCGTGATGGCCCACATGCCGGAATAAGTGCTGGCTATCGATGCTGCGGCGATTATTGTCGCGCTAGCATCAACATTGCCTCCCAGCACATAGCTGGAGCTGAGCGTCGCGTTGCTCGAATCAATCAACTGGAGCTGGTGCGCGTTGTTGATGACAAACGGCCCCGCATTCACCTGCTGGATTTCAGTCGCCAGAAATGGCCGGGTCTGCCCGTTGAAGAAAATCCAGTCAGCCGGGGTAGAGAAGCTATAAGATGCCGTCGCATAGGCACTTGGCACGCCGCTTCCACTTTGCGAGGAAATTGCCGTGATGCCAGTAGCGCTGCCGGCACCGACGCCAAGTGCCTGGTTCGTTGAAAAGCTGTCCCAGTAACTTGTGGTCACCGAACCTCCATTGACCGCGCCAATCAACCCGCCGGCATTGCCATTTGCTCCGATCACGTTACCTGACGCCCAGGTGTTGGTGATAACACTATTGGCATAGGTGGTTCCCACCAGCCCGCCGACATTCAATCCGGCGCTACCAACACTTCCCGTCGCATACGCCTCGTTAAGGATACCATCATTGACCCCGACCAGCCCGCCCGTGCCATATCCCCCCAAGCTTGTGACCGATGCTGATGAATAGGCGTCATTGATGTTGCCGTTGTAGTTAAAGCCCACCAACGCGCCGACATAACCGCCCGAACCCCCGTATACGCTGCCATAAGAATAGTCATTTTTGATAGTACCGAGCGTTGTCCCCACCAGGCCACCGACATGCCCATTGCCCAAAATCGTGCCTTGCACCCCGACATCCTTGATCGAACTTGTGCTCCCTGCATAGCCAAACAGCCCTACATCATTGCTCGCAGGCCGGTAGATCGAGAGATTGCTGACCACATAGCCGATGCCGTTAAAGCGCCCGTCAAAGCCATTGCCGCCGTTGAGTACGTTGCCGGCCCCATCGGTACCGAGCGGGACGAAGCCGGTGCCGGCGTTCCAGTTCACCGTGCTGCTGGCGTCGATATTGGCGCCAAGTGCAAAATTGCCATTCAGATCATTGTTGATATTCTGCAGATCATAGACATTGTTCACGAGCATATAGGCATTGAGCACCGCGGTACCGCTGACATTGCCGCTGTAGTTTGTGCCGCCTGCGGCATAGGCTGTGGCATTGACACTCGGCGTTCCGGTGAATGGGTTGCTCGCCGGATCATAGACGATATTGAGCTTTCCCCCCACGCTCCCTGCCGAAGCGAGTGTACCGAACGAAACCGTGCCCTTGCCTGTGCCGCTATTGTCCGCCTCGAGGTTGATCGTTGCAGCGCCTGTGCTGCTAATGGTGACTCCGGAGGCGATATAGATGCTGTGATAGGCAGAAAGCGTCAGCGTGTTAGTGTTTGTCCAGCTCAGTGTGCTGTTGACGTTAATGTCGCCCAGGCCGCTGCCGGTGGTGTTACCGGTGCTGCCGGCCGGCCCGCTCGGCGCGCCGCTTGCGTAGGTTTGCAGCGTAACATTGCTGGCGGTAAGCGCTGCGCTGATTGTCGCGGCCGCCGTGGCGTCGATTGTCAAGTCCGTCGGATCGATCAGCCAGGTGCCGGTTTTGCCATGGGCGGCGCCGGTATTGACGCGCAGGCCGTTCAAGTTCACATGCGCGCCGGAAGTCTCAACGAACCCGCCATTGCCTGACGCGCCGGTCGCCTGCGCGCTGAGCGAACCCGAGACTGTCACCGTCCCCGCCATGCTGCTCGTATCCGCGCCGCCGATCAGGTGGATCGTCCCGCCATCACCGGTGGCCGAATCCGCGTTGATGCTGCCCGCCATGTTGATGACATTCCTGACCGCATCCTTGAGCACCGCCGCCTGCAGCACCACCGTCCCGCCACGCGCGGTAATCGATCCACTGTTGTCGATGAGCGCATTGCTGCCGGTGAGCAGACTCGTCGGCACCGCCACCTGCATGAACCCGCCGCCGTTGACATCAAGCGCCACCTGCTCGCCCGAGCCGAGCGCCACCTTGCCCAAAGGCACGCTGATATAGCCGCTGTTCGATACCGCCCCGCCCAGCAAGGCCACATACGCGCCCGAACCCGCGCTGATACGCCCCGCATTCGAGACAGAGGCGCTCGCGCCCTTGCCGGAAAAGTTGAGCCGTCCGGCCATGAAATCGGCATCCGCCATGTCGAGTGTGCTCGCCACAAACCCGCCCGCCGTATTCACCGTGCCCGTCGCCGTAATCGCAATCCCGTTGGGGTTGATGAGATAGACAGCGCCGTTGCTCGTAATCTGCCCCGCAATCGTCGAGGTCGCCGATCCCGTCACCCGGTTCAGCGTCGCGCTTGATGCCGACGGATCGTTGAACACCACCGCATTGCCCGCACCCACCGAGAAGCCCGACCAGTCGATCACCGCCCGGCTGCTCGCCTGGTTCACCGTCAGCGTATCGGCACTGCCCGAAATCGTCGCCGACCCCGCCGCAACCCGACCACCCACCGGCAATACCCCACCCGCATGCGCCGCTGTGATCCCAAAACCGCCTCCCAATATCGTCGCACAGAGCAGAGCATACCGCAGACCTGACCTCATCGGGATCTGATCGCTCGTTTCACGAATATCCGTTCCCGATCGCCCTGCCAAAGCCTGCAACGCTGACACCATCTTACTCTCTCCCCGGACTTAAAAGCGGAATATCGTCGAGACATTGACCCGGTCGGTCTTGTTGAGCGGGGCATAATCGGCAAAGCCGTGCGCATATTCGATCGTGAAACCGAGCGGCAGCTTGCCCAGATTTATCCGCGCGCCCACACCTGCCGATCCCGCCGTAATGCTGTTTGGCTCCAACGCCGTCGGCACATTAATTCGCCCGACACCGCCCGCCACAAAGACATAGGGAGCCATGTTCGCGCCCCGCTTGCCCAGCGCCCAGTTGGTACCGAGTTCGCCACGTGCCACCGCGCCCTCATCCACCGCCGTCACCCCGCCGACATAGGCCGACAGACCATCCGGCCCTTCCAGGGCAAATTGTTCGGAACGGAACACCGCCGCGCCAAAACTGCTCTGCCCTCGCACATTCACGCTCAAATTTGCAGCTTTGCCCATCGTCAGGCTTAGGCGCGCCTGCGCCATCAATTTGCTGAAATTGAGGCTTGATCCCACCCGCGAAAAAGGAATGCCGTTCGCCGTTGCATCGGCCACGCTGAGCGCGCCGAGATTGCCCAGGCCCTCGCTGAACTGGAACGAACCGCCCAGGCTGGTGCCGTCGGGGCGGGCATCGGCATAGGAGCCGCCCAGCCGCGCCACCATATAGCGATCATGGCTGATGAACGTGGCAAAGGCGGGCACCGCGTTCTTTTCGTCGATCTGCTCAACCGTCAGGCTCAGCCCGCCCTGCTGCTGGCGGGTGCGGATCAGCGTGTAGCTGCCGCGCATCGTCAGGCGCCGCAACAAGCCCACCGTCTGTGGCGCGCCGCTGACTGGCGCTGGCACCGTGCGTGAATAGGTGGCTTCCGGGTTGAAGCTGAACCGCCCTTGCGCAAAGGGCAAGATCATCCCGCCGCCGAAAACCTGCACCGGCGCAGTGTTGCCTAACCATTGGCTGACATCATAGCCGCCGCTCGCAAAGCCATATATTTGCTCGCCCAGGCCCAGCAGCGAGTTGAATGCAACCTGTGCATTGGCCCCATAGGTGCCCAGCGACGGATCAAGCTGGTTGTCGGCACCTATGCTCCCGGTCACAAGCTGCTGCGTCCCCTCCAGCACCAGCCGCGTGCCGCCCGGCTGACTCCCGCGCATCAGGGTTGAACGCAGCGTCAGCCCCGGCACATCCGAAGCGATCATCAGCGGCTCCTCAATCTGCTTCAGCGTCAGGTGCCGCTTGCCCTGCAGAGATCCTACCCGTGCGCGCACGGGCTCGCGCACGCGGCGCGGCAGGCCCGAGACATCCACCGCCTCAATAAACCCGTCGGTCACCACAATCCGCAAGGGGCCGCCATCGTGCAAATCCTGTGACGGCACACTCACGCGCGCCAGCACAAAGCCTGCCCGCGCATGGATCGCCTCAATCTCCGAGGCCGCCGCATAAATATCCTTGAGCGACACCCGCTGCCCCTTCAGGTGTGCCACAATCGCCGCCGTCTGGTCGGCAACTTCAGCAAACCCGCCCGCGACCTGTACGTCGCCCAGAGTCACGCTCAGATTCTCGGCGCCCACCGGTGGGTGCAGTGCCCCGGTCTCGGGGATTTCCACCCGGAAACCATTGTCACGATGTTCGGGTGCCAGCGTCTGCGGCGTCACCGTAATCGGTGCCGCTGGCTGGGCAAATACTGGCGCGGCAAACCCCGCCAGAACCAGACCAATCAGCGATGATGCAGGCCGACATGCTGCACCTCTAACGTTCGCAATATCTCCCAGAGCTGACATTAATCGTGCGACAGGGGCGTCCCCTTCATACGATTGCCCTACATCCGTTCCACGGCCAGGATGGTTACGAGGGTTGTCGAACTGTCGCAACATCGATGCTGATCCCCCTGTGTGCGTCCCGGTTAGGCTAAGTGTATAACATTTGAGTACCTGTCAACTGCGGGTTAAAAACCGGCCATATTTCGGTAAAAAAGCAGACCAGCCAGGTGGTATAAAAACCTCGGATTGAAGTTGGACGACATCGGCGTCGGGAAAGCGGCTGGAGCGGGGCTTCAAGCCGATTTTCCGCCGCTGCGCCGTTCACGGTCGATCCGTTCCAGCCCGTACAGGCGGAGCAGGTAACGCGGGTAAACGGCACGACCCTGCCCCCCTTACCATGTACGGGATGGCTATTCATTGGGGCGGAACTACAGAATTCCCGAAATTTCCACTAACGACTTCAAATGGTGGGCGCTGACAGGCTCGAACTGCCGACCCTCTCGGTGTAAACGAGATGCTCTACCAACTGAGCTAAGCGCCCGCACTGCGGAAGGGCGGCCAGTAGCTTGTTTTTCAGGGGCGTCAAGCGGCAATTGGTGGAACAAGCGGGCAACAATTGGCACCCAACGGCATTACGGGTCCCGAAATAGTCCCGAACAGAATCTGCCGATGCGAGGATCGCCACCGATAGGAAAACCTGCCGCCATCCAACGAGGGCAAACAAAAACCGCTGGCAGGGCTGCCACCCTGTCCAGCGGTAATGTGTGCAATCCTTTTGCCCTCGTAACATACCAAAGACTGCTTCAAGCAGCAAGCGGGGTCTTGCCCGCGAACGGAGGTGCAGCATGAAGCGCGGCCTGCCCGCAGAGCGCAAGGCTTGCCATGGCTCTCCAGTGGACGGTTTCGAGGTTAAACGCGGCAGTTGCCGAACCATCGGAGATGTCCTCAATCGGCATCATCGCCGTCGGGTCAAATCGCTCACACGCAAAAGCTCAGTGTCGCGCGAGGCGCTGCGCGGTTTTTTCCGACCCTTTGATTCCAAGACCCATGGCGCGATCCTCAAAGCCGCAGAACGGTTTGAAAATCTGACCAAGCGCAAAGGCTGTCGCAACGGCGCTCTGGGCTATGTTGGCATCAAAGTTCTAAAGGCGCTGCTTGAGTTTATCGACTACCGCACCGGGCGGTTGGAACCGTCCTACGTGGCCTTGTGCAAACGCGCCTATTTAAGCGTTTGCGCGGTCGCAGCAGCGCTTAAACGCCTCGCAGCGCATGGGTTTATTGAAATGATCCGGCGCTACGAGCCAACGGGCAACATCAGCGGCGGGCCGACGGTACGTCAGATCACTAACGCTTACCGTGTGTCGCTGCCAGCTGTGGCCGCAAAGACATTGCGGACTTCGCCAACTGCGCCTGTCCCTGACGATGAGCGTGCTCGCAGAAAGGAGCAGCGCGATGAGCGTGAGCGCATGATCGCGCAATTGCCGGAGTGGGAGCAACCTGTGGCGCGTACCAACATTGCCGATCCCAGCCTAGCCGAAATCCTCAATCGTCTTGGGCGAGCCATCTATGCCGCTTCTCATCCCGCAGTTTCGCTGTGATTCTGCAATGCGGTGAGAAAACTAGCCCGGAGAATCTATTATGATAAAATCAGTGACTAGGTGGCATTGGTCGGGTGGCTCCCCAGCCAGTGAAGTTGATCACACCTTATGCATCCCCTTGGGGAGGCAAAAGGCCCAGAAACGCTCCATATTTTCCGGCTTCCCAACGTGCCCACTCGCAGGGGGCACCGTGGGGGCATTGTCCCCCTCTGGCCGAGAAATGCAGCCTTTCCATTGGTTTGGCATGGGGACTTGGTGGGCAGTCCACGCGCGGCAGGTATGCCCTATATCCGCGCGACAGGCTCAGCGTTGCGGCCAGTCGCATGACCACAGTTGCAACGGGAGGAATCCGAAATGACCGCAACCAGCGAGATCAAAATCCGCGTAGATGCTTCGTTGAAGCGCCAGTTTGACGCGACGTGCCGGGAGGCTCGCACGAGCATGACCGCCGCAATCAACCAGATGCTCCTGGCGGCTGTCGCGCATGGGATTAGCGACACGGCCAATTCTGCCATCGGCGATCAGGCACCCTACACCGCGAACCTGCCAGCGCCGCAGGCACCGCCACAAACCCCGACCGCCCACCCCGATGACCCACCGCTGTCCGAGCAATTGGTGAACAACCTCAATCACGTCACGCGGCTGTTTCAGAAGTTGGTCAAGGATCAGCCCAGGGAATGGTTCGAAAATTGGTATCACACAGCCACCCGGCTTGATCGCCGAGTGTTCGAGGAACTCGATACGGCCTTGCGCAATCGCCAGCTCGAAAGCGTCAAAAATCTCAAAGCCATCGATGATCGGTTGACCGCGATTTACCAGCTCGTTCGTCCGCGAGCCGTGCCGTACTATCGCGACCCGAAGGCCTTGGCTGCATTTGCCGGTGGTGCGGTTGTTGCGCTAATATTCGCCGTGCTGGTCAGGTGGTGACGCTATGCTGAGCATGGCCACTGTCGCCTCGGCCTCAAGCGCCAGCAGCTACTACGCCGCCTACAATTATTATTCAATCGATGAGGGGCTGGGCCATTCGGAGTGGGCAGGTGCGGCAGCAGCAGAACTCGGATTGTCCGGGCCGGTCGATGCCGAAATGTTCGAGCGAGTGCTGGCGGGCGAACTCCCCAATGGCGAGGTGCTGAGCGGCGGGGCCAAAGATCATGCGCCCGGGTTCGACCTCACTTTCAGCGCGCCCAAATCCGTATCGCTGCTTGCTTTAGTGGGCGGCGACAAGCGCTTGGTTGCGGCGCATCATGCCGCCGTCAAATCAACCATGGGCTGGGTCGAAACGAACCTTGCCGAGGGGCGCGCGGGCAAGGATGGGCGCGAGGTCGTGCCGACCGGCAAGCTCGCCTATGCGCTGTTTACGCACGATGTCAGCCGCGAACTGGACCCCCAGCTCCACACCCACAGCGTCATTGCCAATGCCACCCAGCGCCCAGATGGGGCATGGCGCGCCTTACACAATGGCAGCATCTGGCGCGCCAATATGTTGATCGGCGCGATCTACCACAATGAGCTACGCCATGGCGTCACGGCCTTGGGCTACGGCATCGCCAACGGCGGCAAGAATGGCACTTTTGAGATCGAAGGCATCTCGCGCCAGACGATTGAAGCCTGGAGCGCCCGTCACCGACAAATCCGCGCCATCGCCGAACGGCTAGGGGTGACGAGTCCCGAGGGTTTGAGCGCCATTGCCGCGCGCAGCCGCGAGGCCAAACCAGTGGCAGACCCAGCCTCACTCCGCGACGAATGGCGGACACTGGCGGCAGCGCGCGGCGAGGACTTCCGCGCGCTGATCCCCGAGCAGCAGCAGGCACATACCGAAAGCGGCGTGCTGGGCAGGCTACGGGCATGGGGCGAAGCCTTGTTGGCACGAGCAACGCCCTTCTTCCGCCCACGTCCAGAGGCGCTGACCCAGGACAGCGAGGCGATGCGCCGCACTGCCGCCATCGGAGCCACCTATGCAGTGGGCGCGGCGGTGCGGCATCTTGAGGAACGCGATGCCAGTTTTGCCGAACATCGGGTGCTACAACACGCGCTTAATTTTGCTGAGCAGAAGGCGCGGATCGGCGATGTTGAACAGCGGTTGGCCACACTTAAGGGCGATGGCAGGCTGATCGCAGGTAAGGCCGAGCACGCCGCATTGCTCACCACGCCGGAAATGTTGCTGGTTGAGCGGCAGATCGTCGCGCTGGCACGCGCGGGCATTGGCCAAGCCAGCGCGCCGCTGCCCATTGATCGCGCGGCTTCGCTGGTTGGCCAGGCTGCCGAGGCCAAACTTGGCTTTGCGTTGTCGCACGAGCAAATGCAGGCCGCAACCGCGATCCTTGCCGGAACCGACCGTTTCCTCACCATCCAGGGCGGTGCGGGCACCGGCAAGTCCACCGTCTTCGCCGCCGTGCAGGCGGTGGCGCGAGAGACGCGCGATCCGCTGTTCATTCTTACCCCGCAGATCAAGCTCGCCGCCGAGTTGCAGACGGCAACTTGCATCGGCAGCCGCTCGCTCGCCAGCTTCCTGACCCGCTTTGAGGGGCTGGCGGTGCGGGGTGCCAAACCAGCCCACGCCGATAACCAGCCCTATCGCGGCGCAACGCTGATCCTCGATGAAGCCTCGATGGTCCCAAACCGGCAGATGCTTGGGCTAATGCAGATTGCCAATCGGCTTGGTGTCAATCGCGTGGTGATGGTGGGCGACGTCAACCAGATCGCTGCCGTTGAGGCGGGCAGCCCGTTCCGCCAATTGCAAGCCCATGCGCTTGATCCGATCCGGCTCGAAATTAACCAGCGCCAGCGCGACGATGATATGCGGCTCGCCGTTGCCAAACTCCAGGTCGGGCTGGTGCGCGAAGGCTTTGAGGCGATGGGGCGGCGCGTTGTCGAAAATGCCGATCCAGTGGCAGCCGCCGCCCGCGCCTATTTAGCGCTTGATGATGATGCGCGGGAGAAGACCGCTCTGTTCACATCGGGCCACCGGCTGCGCGAGGAGTTGCTCACCTTGGTTCGCGCCGGGCTGTTAGGCGACGGCAGGCTTGGCGAACAGGAATTGCGGATTGCTGTGCTCGCCAGCCTCAATATGAGCCAGGAACAATTGCGCCGGGTGGCGAGCTATGTCCCCGGCCTGGTGCTCACCTTGCACCGCGACGCGCCTACGATTGGCCTGGCGCGCGGCAGCTATATGGTGACGGAAACTGATCCCCAGGCTGGGGTAGTCGGCCTCAAGGGCGACAATGGCCGCAGCGCTTTGTTCCCGAGGTTGTGCCCTCCAGCGTCTCGGGTCTGACTTTGTCGCGCCAAGCCGAAATAGGCGTGCGCGCCGGGGATGTGCTGCAATGGACCGCCAACGACCGCGAGCGCAGCTTTGCCAATGGCGAGACCGTGCGGCTGACCGGAATCTCGGACGACCGGCTTACCGTGAGAGACGCCAGCGGCACGTCGC
This sequence comes from Alphaproteobacteria bacterium, assembly GCA_028869975.1. Taxonomy (GTDB): domain Bacteria; phylum Pseudomonadota; class Alphaproteobacteria; order Sphingomonadales; family Sphingomonadaceae; genus JAGWQR01. The sequence goes on from JAGWQR010000365.1 coordinate 11,682, forward strand.
ACACCCTCGCCACCGACGATCCCATGCGCCATCACCTCGCGCATGGGCTGGTCACCAATATGCACCGCGCCCAGGGCACCACCGTCGATCACGCCATAGCCGTCATGGAGAGCGGCGACCGCGCGCTCAATAGCCAGAGTCTCGCCTATGTGCTGGCCTCCCGCGCCCGCGAAGGCTTCGCGCTTCACACCGACAACGCCGAGCAGCTTATCAGCCAGATCGAGCGCAACAGCGGCATGGTGCCAAGTGCGATGGAAGTGGCGGGCAAGGCAGCCACAACATCTGAAAGCCACGCGGAACGGCCGCCCCGCGAAACGCCTGCCCTCCAGATGGAGAAAAGCAGAGATTTTGGTTTGGGCTAGCCAAGCGCCCAGATTTTGTATTTTTACTGTGCCCGGCGGAATGTCCCCGCGCGTGAGGTCTAGGCCGAAATTTAATCAGCTACAGCATCGAGCGCGGCTCTCAATGGTGAGATGCCCCCGAGACGGTAATGTGAGATATAAGATAGCCCACAACCGAACGCTAATTCAGACTCACTTAACGATTGTGGGGTCGTGTATTCCCACTTGTCGTGACTATATGTTATCGGATCAAGTCGACCTGGACGATAAATGGTCGTTGTTGTTGCGCGCGCAGTATGATGATAGCAATCTGTTTCAATAACATTATCTCGCCATTCCGTAATTTGTTTACCATCGACATCGACGTCAATTTCTCTAAATGACGTTATATCATTTGTTTGCGATAGAGTATTTTTGTCCGCGTAAAAAAAGGTAGAATGCGCGTCGTCCCGTTTTTCTACATTTGCGCCGATTGCAGCGGGAATACCGATAAACCACCAGTTGGATTTTGTTGATGGCGGCAACAAGTGAGCGTTATGCGTTATCGTTTTGCCAACGGCAGCCGTGACGAAATTCCATGTAAAGGCCAATGATATACCAGTCGCAAGCGCGATCAATCTAACTGCATTTTTCTTCGATTGGGACATGATCGCCTCCTCCAAATTCGTCTCGGAGGCGGCCCAAGCCGGGCGTTCGTAACCCTGCGTCAACACAAGGCGCCGCCGTTTTTAGGCGATGCCCTGGACATATACGACGGCCACCCGGCCAGATTTCTCTGACCGGCGTTGACGACACGAGGTTACGATGCCTCACTTGCCGGACTGACGGCAAGATTATCGCCGACGGCATTTTCCGTCGCTGCGATTGGACTTTACGATAAGGCAAAGTCCGCCAAAATCAATATGTGATGTCATGGTATGCCGACGCTTGATTGCGTGATCGTTTCTTTTGATTGCGACACATAAGGAGGCAGGTCACCTCTTATGAATCTGCGTCGAGAAAATTATGATTTCGCGTCACTACTCCTAACCGGTTTAAGCCAGACCGCCAACAAACCCCTTGGTTTCGGTTCTGTGCGGCATAGCCATGCGCATTGCGCCGTTGCATCCCCGCTGGCGGCATCTGGCGCGCTGTTCCACTTCAGCGAGCGTAAGCCGATCAGCACCTTTGCGCGCGTGGAGGGTTGCCGCATCGACATAGCGCACCGTGCGACACCGCCGACAGGACAGCTCGATCAGGTCTTGCGCGTCGAGATCACGCACCTGGATATTGTCCTTCCAGCTCACCAGAAATCCGCCGCGCTAGGGATGCGCGTGAAGCTGATTTTGCCGCCTATATTGCCACCCTTGGGCGGCAGCCACGGCCCGACGCTGACCACGGTGCGGCCATATTTGGAGTTGAGGCCGTCCATCACCAGCCCCAAGCGTTCAGCCCTTTGCCGCTCGACATCATCGGAGAGGAACAAATCGAGCTGGCGCGCTGTGGCGGGCACCAGATCGCCGAGCGTGACGCCGACGC
>JAGWQR010000366.1 GCA_028869975.1 Alphaproteobacteria bacterium
CGCGCTCCGGTGGCAATAATCCACCAATCACTGACCATTCCGCATCACTCAAATCACCCCGACCCATAACTGCTCTCCAAAAAGCAGTCTTGAATCAGAAATCACACCGTTTGGGAATCCCTTTTGTCAACATGGCCTAGGTCCCGGTGAACCAGTGCTGGCCAGCACTAGCCTCCGCAGGTTGCGATGCCTTCACCCTCGTTATGCACCGTGCAGGCAGGATGCCCGGTGACGCTGATTGTGCCCGAACCATTGGCGTTGATGAGTGCGCTGCGTGTAGCACTGGCCTGGATCGCAGGGCCGCCAATCGTACCGATCTTGATGTCTTTGGCGGATAACTGTGTTAAATCGGCGCTGCCAAAACCGTTGACCTGCACATTAAGCTGCGCCGCAGTGCCGCTTGCTACCAGTTTGCCCGGGCCACTCTCGATAATTTCCAGGTGATCTGCGCGCACTTGTGTCGCGTTTATACTGCCGGGGCCGTTCATGATAATGGTGACATCCACGCCCTGGAGCGCCTCGGTATTGAGTGTGCCCGCACCCACGACTTCAGCGCTGCGCAGGCGCGGCACGGTGATCCGCAACAGAATTGGCCCGTGCGTCTTTGCCTCGCTGCCCCATCGGCCAGGTTTCATGCCGATGATGAGCGTTCTGTCAGCCACATCAGCCGCAACGCTGTCCAGATCATGCGGGTCACCGATCACGCTCAACGCAGTTGCGTGGCCCTTCTTCACCTCGACAGTAAGAGCGCCGATGACGCGTAGTGCGTCGAAATCGAGCACAGGTAGCGATTGTTGTGCTGCGGCAAGCGGTTCAGAGCAGACAAAAGCCAGCAGCGCGCCCAGCACGAGCTGGGCACGGTACATTTTAGTCAACCTCTTCGGGTTCCGGCTTTTTAGAGGCTGCCGCAGCCGCAAGTACCAAGGACGCTTTTTTGAGCGTATCGAGAATTTTCTGAACAGCCGCCGGTTCGTCAGTGCGCTCCATTGCGGCGAGTTCGCGCGCCAGACGGCTGGTGGCGGCCTCGAAAATCTGGCGCTCGGAATAGCTCTGTTCGGGCGCTTCTTCGGGGCGATACAGGTCGCGCACCACTTCGGCTATCGAAACCAGATCACCCGAATTGATCTTTGCTTCATATTCCTGAGCACGGCGCGACCACATCGTCCGTTTGATCTTGGGCTTGCCTTTGAGCGTAGTCATCGCCTCGCCCATCTGCTTGTCGGACGAGAGCTTGCGCATCCCCACGCCTTCGGCCTTGTTGGTTGGCACACGCAGTGTCATCTTTTCCTTTTCGAAGCGCAGCACATAAAGTTCGAGGGCCATGCCAGCGATCTCGGAGCTTTACAGCTCAATCACGCGGCCAACCCCATGCTTGGGATAAACGACATAATCGCCGACTTCGAAGTTCAGGGCTGCGGATACATGTGAAGACATTAATACGACCTTTCTACATTTCGGCGCGCCGTTCGTTCATCTGGTCGCGTGCAGCTTGCACGCTGGCCCAGACAGGCGCAGTCCGGATTCCGATCAATGGGATCTAACGCGGATAATACACAGCGATTCGCGCATGGTGCTTTTTTAACATATCCGTCACAAAAAATCTACCTTTCCGCAGAATGTGCGGCGTGGTATGTTGCACGGCCACTCATGGCGCCAGGCTTAAAAGTGTGACTCAGTCTCCCTGGCCGGGTTTTTCCGAAAAGAATTTCGCGAATTTGTCGTGCACACCCTTGAATTCGTCAGCATCCTTCGGCGCCTCGCGCGATACCGTTATGTTTGGCCATTCGGCGGCATATTTCGTGTTGAGCTCCAGCCATTTTTCAAGGCCGGACTCGGTATCGGGCAAAATCGCCTCCGCCGGGCATTCGGGCTCACATACGCCGCAATCGATGCACTCGGACGGATTAATGACGAGCATGTTCTCGCCCTCATAGAAACAATCGACCGGGCAGACCTCGACGCAATCCATATATTTGCATTTGATACAGGCGTCGGTCACAACATAGGTCATTGCTTAAGTCTCCAAATCACGTCTGGTGCGCGGTTTAATGCGCGTGCGTGCAAGCGTCAATCGCCTGCGGATTCCTCGGTCACGCGCTCGAACCAGACTTCAACCGGCCCGGAGAGTTTGAGCGTGAGCGGCTGGCCATACCGATCTACCTTTTTGCCCAGCGACACGCGGATCCACTCCTCCGCGCGGCAATACTCGATTACATCGGTGCGTTCATTGCCCCGAAAGCGCACACCAATGCCGCGTGCGAGCAGCGCCTCATCATAAAAGGGGCTGCTGGGCAGCAACGAGAGGCGATCGGGCGGCGTATCGGTGGTCTGTGTGTCAGTCATGGCGTGCCTTTAGACGCAAGCACGCCATCACCGCCAGTAAAAAATCTCAGGAGAATACGTCCTGAAGATTCTGCCCCTTGGGGTCTTCGCCGAAGCGATTGGGGCCCTTGGTGCCTTCCAGCAGCATGAAAATCAGAACGACCAGGCCGCCGATATAGGGGACGAACCCGAGCAGTACAAACCATCCGGATCGATTCTGATCGTGGAATCGACGAACCTGCACGGCGATGGACGGAATTATCAGTGCCAGCATCAATATACCAAACAGTCCCATTGTCACG
>JAGWQR010000367.1 GCA_028869975.1 Alphaproteobacteria bacterium
CCTGCACCGCATCGCGCGCGCGCTGCCAGTCTTCTTCCTTCGTCACATCGGCTCGGAAGTAACTTGCCGCCTGCCCAAGCCTTGCCAGTGTCGCTTTGGCATGATCACTGTCGGGCGCATCGAGATCGGACAGGGCCACTTCCGCGCCCTCCGCCAGAAACCGCTCGGCGCAGGCGAGGCCAATCCCGCGCAGCCCGCCCGAAACAAACGCAACCTTGCCCTTCAGCCTTTGTGAACCCAGTTCAGTCATAGCCCCATCATCCCCGCTGTGGTTGCACCATCGATCACATATTCCGAGCCGGAGATGAACGCCGCCTCATCTGAGCTTAAATAAGCCACCAGCCCGGCAATCTCCTCAACCTTGGCCATGCGCTTCATCGGTGACATGCCTTCATAGCCTGCGCGCATTGCTGCCGGGTCCGCCGAACCGTCGATCAGGTTCGTAATCATAGCGGTTTCAACGACACCGGGCAGGATCGCGTTGCAGCGGATTTTATACCCCTGATTGCCGCAATGCAGCGCCACCGACTTGGCGAGTGCGACCACCGCGCTCTTCGTCACCGAATAGGCCATGAAATTGCCCATCGCGCGGTTGGCGTTCATCGAGGAATTGATGATGATCGATCCGGTCGGCCCGTCCGGGTTTTGTTTCATCATCATAACGGCGGCGCGGCAGGTGAGCATCACGCCGGTCAGGTTGACATCGAGCACCTGATTCCAGCCCTCAAATGTAATCGACTCGATGCTGCCATCGCCTTTCTCGCTGCCGGCATTGGCGAACGCGATGTCGAGCCGGCCATGGGTGGCGATGATCTCGTCCATCAGCGGCTTCCAGGCGGGGGCGTCCTGCACCCGGTGCGCCTTGAAGGTCGCGCCGGTGTCCTTGCAGATCGGGGCTGCCGCCTCGGCATTCGAGCCGGTGAAGATCACGGTCGCGCCGTCCTGCGTGAGCCGATGTACCGTGCCCGCGCCGATCCCCGAGGTGCCCCCGGTGATCAGCGCGACCTTGCCCGCCAGCCGCCCCGCCATCAGAATTGCACCCGCTTGGTATAGCCGCCATCAACAACAATGTTGGTGCCGGTGGTATAGGAGGATGCCGGCGAGGCGAGGAATACGACGCTGCGCGCCACTTCTTCCGGCCCGCCCCAGCGCCCCAATGCGAACGAGGCGGCGGCGGCGTCATAAAGCGCGGGCGCTACGCCCTTGATCGCCTCCCAGTTGCCGCCCGGAAACAGGATCGGCCCCGGCGACACGCAATTCACGCGAATGCCTTTAGGTCCCCAGGCCTGCCCCAACTGGCTGGCATAGGTGACGACCGCCGCCTTGATCGCGTTATACCCTTGCGGCACGATAAAGGTCTCAAAACCGGCGGTCGACGACATCAGCACGACCGAGCCTGTGCCCGATTTCTCGAGATGCGGCTCCAGAGTCTCGCAGCCATGCACCGCGCCAAGCACATCATAATCGAATGATTTCTGCCAGTCACCGGTTGCGCCCGCGCCGGAGGAGGAGATCATGTGGATAAAAATATCGCAACCGCCCAGCGTGTCGGCGGCCCTGGTGAGCCAGGACTTGTATGCGTCGGCACCCGATTCCATATCGAACGCTTCGCCATGGATTTTGGTGCCATGCTTGGCTGCCGACTTGGCCGCATCGGCGACCTGTTCGGGATTGCGCGAGCAGAAGGCAACGTCTGCGCCTTCCTGTGCCAGAAGTTCCAACGTCGCGCGCCCGATACCGCGACTGCCGCCGGTCAAAATGGCCTTCTTGCCCTTCAAACCCAGATCCATGTCGCTCTCCTTGTCGTTGCTGGCCTTATGTTTGTTGCGCGGGACTGTGCGTTGTCGCCCTCGAATCCACCACTGCCCTTTATATCAGGCACAAGCGAAAACCTGTCACCTCTCGCAGCTTGTGTCCATAGCCACGATACGCTGATATATCCGCCAAACGGACTCAGGAGAGCAAAATGGATGTGGTGACCCAGATCGGCAATGTCGCCGAGCATATGCTTGATTATGTCGAGAACGACAAAACTTTCATGACCGACAAATTCATGCGGGTGCCCGCGCGCAGCTATACTGACCCCAACCAGTGGGCGGCGGAAATTGAACTGATCTTCAAGCGGGTGCCGCTGATGCTGGCGCTGACCTGCGAAATGCCCAAACCCGGCGATTACAAGGCGATGGAAGCCGTGGGGATGCCTGTGCTGATCTCGCGCGGGAAAGATGGCGTCGCGCGCGCCTTTCTCAACGTCTGTACGCATCGCGGCGCACCTGTCGCCAAGGAAGGGCACGGCAACTGCCCGCGCTTCACCTGTATTTATCATGGCTGGACCTATGGGCCCGATGGCAAGCTGATCGGCGTGGCCGACCCCGCCA
>JAGWQR010000368.1 GCA_028869975.1 Alphaproteobacteria bacterium
CGTGACAAGGCCGACAACGCGATCATCATCTGCTCGATTGAGAATATCGACCCGATGGGCGTGCATACGGGGGACAGCATCACCGTCGCGCCCGCGCTGACGCTGACCGACAAGGAATATCAGATCATGCGTAACGCCAGCATCGCGGTTTTGCGCGAGATCGGCGTGGAGACCGGCGGATCGAATGTGCAGTTCGCGGTCAACCCACGCGATGGCCGCCTGATCGTGATCGAGATGAACCCGCGTGTGTCGCGTTCCTCGGCGCTCGCATCGAAGGCGACCGGCTTCCCGATTGCCAAGGTCGCGGCGAAGCTGGCGGTTGGTTACACGCTCGATGAGATCGAGAATGACATTACCGGGGCGACTCCGGCGAGTTTTGAGCCAACGATTGACTATGTCGTCACCAAAATTCCACGCTTTGCGTTCGAGAAATTCAAGGGTTCGGAGCCGCTGCTCTCCACCGCGATGAAGTCGGTCGGTGAAGTGATGGCGATTGGACGCTGCTTTGCCGAGAGCTTGCAAAAGGCGTTGCGCGGGCTGGAAACGGGGCTGTCCGGGCTTGACGAGGTGATAGTTGGGGCGTCGGCTGAAGAGCTGAAAGCGGCGCTTGGGCGCGCTACCCCGGATCGGATTTTGGTGGCGGCCCAGGCGCTGCGCATGGGCGTGCCGGTTGCGGATATCCATGCGATTGCAGGGTTTGATCCCTGGTTTCTCAATAGGTTGCAAGAGATTGTTGAAGTGGAACGTGAGATTGCGGCGCATTGGCCGACGCGAGACGCCGCCACGTTGCGCCGCTGGAAGGCGCTCGGCTTTTCCGATGCGCGGATTGCGCATCTCACGGGCACCCTCGAAGCCGATGTTCGCGCGCACCGCCATGCGCTCGCCATCCGCCCGGTGTTCAAGCGGATCGACACCTGCGCGGCGGAATTTGAAGCGCGCACGCCCTATATGTATTCGACTTATGAATTTCCCACGTTCGGCGCACCCGAATGCGAGTCCGCACCCTCTGATCGGCAGAAAATCGTCATTCTCGGCGGCGGGCCCAACCGGATCGGGCAGGGGATCGAGTTTGATTATTGCTGCTGCCATGCCTGGTTCGCGCTCGATGATGCCGGCTATGAAACGATCATGGTCAACTGCAACCCGGAGACGGTGTCGACGGATTACGACACCTCCGGCCGGCTGTATTTTGAGCCGCTGACTGCCGAGGATGTGCTCGAAATTCTTGCAGTCGAGCAGCAGAACGGCACGCTGAAGGGCGTCATTGTCCAGTTTGGCGGGCAGACGCCGTTGAAGCTCGCGCAGGCGCTGGAAGATGCGGGTATCCCCATTCTGGGCACCTCGCCCGATGCGATTGATTTGGCCGAAGATCGTGAGCGCTTTGCGGCGCTCGTAGAGCAGCTCGGCCTTAAGCAGCCCGAGAATGGCATTGCGCGGAGCCGCGCGGAAGCCATCACGGTGGCGGAACGGATTGGTTATCCGGTGCTGATGCGCCCCTCCTATGTGCTCGGCGGGCGCGCGATGGAAATTGTCGATACCCAGGGCCAGTTGGAGCATTATATTGAGACTGCGGTTCAGGTGTCGGGCGCATCGCCTGTGCTGATCGACCGTTACTTACGCGACGCGATTGAGTGCGATGTTGATGTGCTGTGCGATGGCGCGGATGTCGTCGTCGCCGGGATCATGCAGCATATCGAAGAGGCGGGCGTCCATTCGGGCGACAGCGCCTGTACGCTGCCGCCTTACTCGCTGCCTGCGGATGTTGTGTCGCGGATCGGGGAACAGGCGGAGGCGCTCGCGCGCGCGCTCAAGGTTGTCGGGCTGATGAACGGCCAGTTCGCGGTCAAAGACGATGAGATATACCTGATTGAAGTCAACCCGCGCGCCAGCCGCACAGTGCCGTTCGTCGCGAAAGCCATCGGTGCGCCGATCGCCAAGATCGCCGCGCGGGTGATGGCGGGCGAGAAATTGCGCAATCTGCCGCCGGTCAACCCCGATGTGGCGCATATCGCGGTGAAAGAGGCGGTATTCCCGTTCGCGCGCTTCGCCGGGGTTGATCCGGTGCTCTCCCCCGAAATGAAATCGACCGGTGAGGTGATGGGGATCGATCGCAATTTTGCCACCGCTTTCGCCAAGGCGGAGCTGGGCGCAGGGATGGCGCTGCCGCAGGCGGGCACGCTGTTTGTTTCGGTGAAAGACAGCGACAAGCCGGTTATCCTGCCCGGTGTGAAATTGCTCGCCGCGCATGGGTTCAAAATCATCGCAACAGGCGGCACAGCGGATTATCTGGAAGGCGAAGGCGTTCCCGTTTCCCGCGTCAACAAGGTGGCGCAGGGTCGCCCGCATATTGTTGACAAGATCGTCGATGGCGAGATCGCGCTGATTTTCAACACGACCGAGGGCTGGCAATCGTTGCAGGATTCGCAATCGATCCGGCGCAGCGCGCTGATGGGCAAGGTGCCCTATTTCACCACCGCTTCCGGATCGGTGGCGGCAGCGCAGGCGATTGTGGCGCTTGAACGCGCGCCTCTTGAAGTTTTTTCGCTACAGTCTTATCATAGCTGAACACCTCCTTGAACAAGAGATGCAGTTCGGGCGGCGCTGCTGAGCGCCACCGGCCAAGAAGATGTTGACTTGAATTTTTGATGTGAAGGGGAAGCAGATGGCTTCAACCGAAAAAATGCCGATGCTGGCCGAGGGCCATGCGATGTTGACCGCGCAGCTCGCCAACCTGAAGTCTGAGCGCCCGCAGATCGTTGACGCGATCGAGGAAGCGCGCGCGCACGGGGATCTGTCGGAAAATGCCGAATATCATGCCGCCAAAGAACGCCAGGGCCAGGTTGAAGCCTCGATTGCCGACATCGAAGACAAACTCGCGCGCGCGATGATTATTGATCCGAAAACCCTCTCGGGCGACAAGATCGTGTTCGGCGCGACGGTAACCCTGCTCGATGATGCTGACAAGCCGGTGCGCTACCA
>JAGWQR010000369.1 GCA_028869975.1 Alphaproteobacteria bacterium
CCATGTCGTGCGCGGTGAGGATCATGTCAGCAACACGGCCACCCAAATCCAGATGTTTGCCGCTTTGGGCGCGCCTGCGCCTGTGTTTGCGCACGAGGCGCTGCTCACCGGGGCGGAGGGTAAGCTTTCCAAGCGCCTGGGCGCGATGGGGATGGCGGAGTTCCGCGAACAGGGCATTGAACCGATCACGATCGCGGCGCTGCTGGCCCGGCTGGGGACTGCCGACCCCGTGGAGCCGTTGACATCACTCGAACCACTGATCGAAAGCATAGATTTTGCACGGTTCGGACGTGCGCCGGCGCGCTTTGACGAGGGGGAACTGAGCGCGCTCAACGCGCGCATCCTTCACCATATGGACTATGCGTACGTGGCAGACCGGCTGCCCGATGGCATGAGCGAGGCGGCCTGGAGCGCCGTGCGCGGCAACATCAGCACGGTGGCGGAGGCAGCAGACTGGTGGGCGGTCATCCATGGCGATGTTGCCCACACGCCCGCACCCGAAGATGCTGACTTTCTTGCATATGCTGCCGACGCCGCTGCGCTCCTCGTCTGGTCAGCCGACCCATGGCACGCGCTCACCGGCGCGCTCAAAGACCAGACCGGACGCAAGGGCAAAGCGCTGTTCCTTCCCCTGCGCCGCGCGCTAACCGGGCATGATCATGGACCGGAAATGGGCGCGCTGCTGCCGCTGATCGGCAAGGAGCGAGCACTCAAGCGATTGCACCGCGCCGCCGGACACTAGACATCGTCATAATTTTTTCACTTGACCGCGACATATGGCTCATGCTGTCATGCGTGTGTCATGTTTGTGGATAAGAAGGCGATCATGCGCAGCACATCTATCAGGCTGGAGGAAGAATGTACCATCCGGATCTGATCCGGCACGTTGATGCGTGTCCGGCTTTGGTGCTGAACGCCGATTACACGCCCCTGAGTTATTATCCGCTTTCGCTTTGGCCCTGGCAGACCGCTGTCAAGGCCGTTTTTTTAGACCGGGTGGATATTGTAGAGCATTATGAGCGCGAGGTGCACTCTGCCAGCTTCGCGATGAAGCTGCCCTCGGTGATTGCCTTGAAACAATATGTGAAGCCGAGCGCATATCCCGCCTTCACGCGCTTCAACCTGTTCCTACGTGACAAGTTCCAGTGCCAGTATTGCGGCACCGGGCGCGATCTGACCTTCGATCATGTCATCCC
>JAGWQR010000005.1 GCA_028869975.1 Alphaproteobacteria bacterium
AATCCGGATCAATTCGGTCAAATCGACCCAGAAGATCACCAAGGCGATGAAGAAGGTGTCCGGCTCGATCAAGCTGGAACTGGCGCAATATCGCGAGATGGCGGCATTCGCTCAGTTCGGCTCGGATCTGGATGCCTCGACGCAGAAATTGCTCAATCGCGGCGCACGGCTCACCGAATTGCTCAAGCAGAAGCAGTATGCGCCGATGCCGTTCGAGGAGCAGACCTGCTCGATCTTCGCAGGCGCCAATGGCTATCTCGATGGAATCCCGACCGTGGATGTGACCCGCTATGAAGGCGAAATGATCGATCATCTGCGCAGCAACCATGCCGACATCCTCAAGGATATTCGTGATAGCCGCGATCTCTCGGATGATGCCAAGGGCAAGCTCAAGGCTGCGCTTGATGCCTTCGCCAAGGTGTTTGCGTAAAGGAAACGCCCGATGGCCTCGCTCAAAGCCCTTAAAATCCGGATCAATTCGGTCAAATCGACCCAGAAGATCACCAAGGCGATGAAGATGGTCGCCGCCGCCAAACTGCGCCGCGCGCAGGAAGCGGCGGAGGCCGGGCGCCCCTATGCCGAGCGGATGGCTGCAGTCATGGCGTCGCTCGGGTCACAAGTGACGTTGAGCACCTCGACCCCCAAATTGCTGGCGGGAACCGGCAAGGATGCGGTGCATCTGCTCGTGGTCGCCACCTCGGACAAGGGGCTGGCCGGCGCGTTCAACACCAATATTGTCCGCCTCGCACGCAAGGCCGCCGAGGATTTGAAGGCGCAGGGCAAGACAGTCAAGATTTACTGTATCGGCAAAAAGGGCCGTGATGGCCTCGCACGGCTGTACAAGAAGGACATCATCCACAGCGTCGAGCCCGGGGACCTCGGCAAATGCAACTTCGCGGACGCCCAAGCGATTGCGAACGACCTTACCGCGCGCTTCGAGGCGGGTGAGTTCGACGTCGCGCACCTGTTCTTCTCGAAATTCGAGAGCGTGCTTGCGCAGACGCCGACGCAGCTTCAGATCATCCCCGTGCCTGTGCTCGAGGCAGACGCGATGGCGAAAACCGACGCCGCCGTCGACTATGAACCCGACGAGGAAACCCTGCTCGCCACGCTGCTGCCGCGCAACCTCGCCGTCCAGCTTCACCGCGCAACGCTGGAGAACGCCGCCTCCGAGCAAGGCAGCAAGATGACCGCGATGGACAACGCCACACGCAATGCAGGCGATATGATCAATCGCCTCACCATCCAGTATAACCGTTCGCGCCAGGCCGCGATCACCACCGAACTCGTTGAAATCATCTCGGGCGCGGAAGCGCTCTAAGCACATAAGGCAAGGAACTAACTATGGCCACCACCGCTGACACCACCACCAAGGCACCCGCCCGCAAACCGCGCGCCACCAAGCCCAAAGCAGACGCCCCCGTCGCTGCCAGCAACACCGCTGGCGCAGGCGCTGGCCGGATCGCGCAAGTCATCGGCGCGGTCGTTGACGTGACGTTTGACGGCGCGCTGCCCGCGATCCTGACCGCGCTCGAAACCGACAATGGCGGCAACCGCCTCGTGCTCGAAGTTGCGCAGCATTTGGGCGAGAATATGGTCCGCACGATTGCGATGGATGCAACCGAAGGCCTCACCCGTGGCCAGAGCGTGACCAGCACGGGCGCGCAAATTTCTGTGCCGGTCGGCCCGCGCACTTTGGGCCGCATTCTCAACGTTGTCGGTGAACCGATCGACGAACAAGGCCCGGTCGATACCAAACTGCGCGCGCCGATCCATGCTGAAGCCCCCGCCTTTGTTGACCAATCAACCGAAACGCAGATTCTCGTCACCGGCATCAAGGTGATCGACCTGCTCGCGCCTTATGCTAAGGGTGGCAAGATCGGCCTGTTCGGCGGAGCCGGCGTGGGCAAGACCGTGCTGATTCAGGAACTCATCAACAACATCGCCAAGGGCCATGGCGGCACCAGCGTGTTCGCAGGCGTGGGTGAGCGCACCCGCGAGGGCAACGACCTATACCATGAATTCCTTGATGCCGGCGTTATCGCCAAGGACAAGGACGGCAAACCAACGCCCGATGGTTCCAAAGTGGCGCTGGTGTTCGGCCAGATGAACGAACCGCCGGGTGCCCGTGCCCGCGTCGCGCTGTCGGGCCTGACGATTGCGGAATATTTTCGCGATGTCGAAGGCCAGGACGTGCTGTTCTTCGTCGATAACATCTTCCGCTTCACCCAGGCGGGTTCGGAAGTGTCGGCGCTGCTGGGTCGTATCCCGTCGGCGGTGGGTTATCAGCCGACACTTGCGACC
>JAGWQR010000370.1 GCA_028869975.1 Alphaproteobacteria bacterium
TCAACATAAAGTTTGCGAACTTCATAATCTCCCAGTGCCCGGTAGGTTTTCGAGAAATTCTTCATCCCGATGCCATCGGTGGACTGACCATCCATGAGTTGGAGAACACCGTCATCGACAAAGGCCAGCGCCACATCCTGCTCAAAGGCCGCACCGATCAGCACAACCTCAAGTGATTCCAATGCATAAATGCTGCCATATGGCGCTCGGCGGTTGATATAGAGGAATGATTTTCTGCTTTGCGTCATGGCTCAATCCCCGAATGTAACCAGACGGTCGGCGTCTATTCCCGCCTCGATAAGCTGCCCGAGACCGGAGATTCGGAAGCCCGGTGCGATATTGTCAGCATCCTTGCCCTGGCGTTTCGCCTCATTGGCATCGAGAATGCCACGCCGTTGCGCAGCGGCAATACACACAACCAGATCAAGCTTGTGCGCCTCCGCAAGCGCACTCCATTCTTTCTGAAGGTTGCGATCATCTTGGGGCGGCACTGTGAGCCGAGTTCCGTTGTTCACCCCATCATGGTAGAAAAACACCCGGAATATCTCATGACCCTTGGCCAGTGCTGCCTTGCAGAATTTAATCGCGGAATCTGAGGCCTGATGCGTATACGGCCCCTCGTTCACCAGAACTGCGAAACGCATATCTCTCCCCTCAGAAATGAACGTGCGCGGACATGTTCATGGTCTTGCGTGCGCCCGACCATGTATCAAGGTGGTGCTTGGTAAAGGCGAAACCGCATTCTTCAAAGAAGCGCGGCCAGCCAATGCGCTCGATCCACTCCCCTACACGCTCATAATCGCGCCCGCCCGCCTTGTAGGCATATAGAATTTTCCGCACGACCTCCTCCACTTCGGGCCAGTGCGGAGGGTTGTTCGGCAAATCTGCCACGACCAGCTTGTGGAACGTAGGCTTGGAGCGGGCATTGGAGTGTTTCCCGCCGACCCATACGGCCAGCCGTGTGGAATCATCCCCGTTGATCTGCATCGGCGGGCAAGGCGGATAGCAGGCACCGCAGCACACGCACTTCTTTTCATCGACTTCCAGCGACGGCAGACCATTGACCATCGCCGGACGGATTGCTGCCACAGGGCAGCGCGCGACAACGGCAGGACGCTCACACACTTTCGACACCAGATCATGATTGATCTTCGGTGGCTTGACATATTGCACATTGATCGAAATGTCACCCTGGCCACCGCAGTTGATCTGGCAACAGGAGGTGGTGATGCGCACACGGTTGGGCATCTCTTCCTTGATAAACTCCACATGCATCATGTCCATCAGGCTCTTCACCACGCCGGAGGCATCCGTGCCCGGAATATCGCAGTGCAGCCAGCCCTGGGTATGCGAGATCATCGACACCGAATTCCCGGTGCCGCCAACGGGGAAACCGGCGCTGTTCAAAGCCTCGATCAATGGGGCTACCATTGCAAA
>JAGWQR010000371.1 GCA_028869975.1 Alphaproteobacteria bacterium
ATGCCCTGCCAGATAAATCCCGGTTCGCGTTATCGGATGCCGATTGTGTTTGGCCCGGCGATCGGCCCGCGCCAGCACCCCGATGGCCGGATGTGGACGCGCGAAGAGACCGGCATCATGGAATGTGACTGGATGCGGATTGCCTACCGGACCGACCCTGCCAAACTCGAGCGCCTGTTGCCGCCCGGATTTGAACTGCGCGGTGAGCCTATTCTCTCGGTGTCCTGCGCGCAGTGGCGCAATCTCTACTGGCTGGCCGGGCGCGGCTATGGCATCGTGACAATCAATTTTCCCGCAACCTATCGCGGCAAGGAGGAGACCGTCGAGGGCAGTTTCTGCCCGGTGATTTGGGAAGGGCGGCCCGACGCGATTATGACCGGGCGCGAGGAACTGGGCTTCTCGAAATTGTTTGCCGAGCTGCCCGAAATTGACTGGGACAAGGACAAGGGCACCGCAAGCTGCTCGGCCAGCTGGATGGACTTCACATTCTTCGACATCGCGCTGACCAGTTTGGTCGAGGAACAGAACCCCGAGAAGATTTTCCCGGAATCGGGCAAAGGCGGCGGCCCGCAGCTTTATTATAAATATATGCCGCGCACCTCGCCGAACGGGGTTGAGGGGGCGGACGTGTCTTACGTGACCACCGGCGCCCCCAAGGGCACGGCTGCGGCGAATATCTTGATGGATGAGTTCGCCTATCGCCGCTGGACGGGCAGGGGCAGTCTCAACTGGCACAAGGCGACGTTCGAGCAGCTTCCGTTGACCTTCAAAATCGTCAACACTGTGGCTGATCTGGACATTCTGGAGATCACCGAAGTAGAGATGGTGAGCTTTGCCGGACCGGGCATCGCCATTTCGGTCAACACGATGCGCGCGGTCGAACCCGCCTGAAACAAGAGAGGAACAAGATATGAAGTTTGAACGGATCAACCCGATGACGGGCGAAGTGGCTTCGTCCGCTCCTGCGATGAAGGGCGCGGACATGGCAGCGATTGCGGAGAAGGCGGCGGCGGCGCAACCGGGCTGGGGCGCTCAGGGCCCGAATGCACGCCGTGCGGTGCTGATGAAGGCGGCGGATGCGCTGATGGCGCGCAAGGATGATTTCGTTGCGGCGATGATGTCCGAAACCGGCTCAACCGCAGGCTGGGCGATGTTCAATCTGGGGCTGGCGGCGGGCATGGTGCGCGAGGCCGCGGCGATCACCACGCAGATTGCGGGTGAGGTAATCCCGTCGGACAAGCCGGGGTGCCTCGCGATGGCCCTGAAAGAGCCGGTCGGCGTCATCCTTGGCATTGCGCCGTGGAACGCGCCGATCATTCTGGGCGTGCGCGCGATTGCGGTGCCGCTGGCGTGCGGCAATGCGGTTATTTTGAAGGCGAGCGAGAATTGTCCGCGCACACACGCGCTGATCATCGAAGCCTTTGCCGAAGCGGGCTTCCCCGAAGGCGTGGTCAATGTCGTCACCAATGCGCCTGCTGATGCGGCCGATGTGGTTGGCGCGCTGATCGATGCGCCGGAGGTCAAGCGCATCAATTTCACGGGCTCGACCGCTGTGGGCCGGATCATTGCCAAGCGCGCGGCGGAGCATCTCAAGCCCTGCCTGCTGGAGTTGGGCGGCAAGGCACCGCTTATTGTGCTCGACGACGCCGATCTTGAGGAGGCGGTGAAAGCAGCCGCGTTCGGGGCCTATATGAACTCCGGCCAGATTTGCATGTCGACCGAGCGGATCATTGTGGTGGACAGCGTGGCGGATGCCTTCCTTGAGAAGTTCGCGGCCAAGGCCAAGTCGATGCCGACCGGCGATCCGCGCTTGGGGCAGACGCCGCTCGGCGCGGTCGTGGATCAAAAGACCGTCAGCCATGTTAATGCACTCATTGATGATGCGACAGCCAAAGGTGCAAAGGTTGCGGCGGGCGGCAAGGCTAACTCAGTGCTGATGCCTGCGACGATTATCGACGGTGTGACCTCATCGATGAACCTCTATGCGCAAGAGAGCTTCGGGCCGATTGTGGCGGTGATCCGCGCCAAGGACGAAGCCGATGCGATCACCAAAGCCAACGACTCGGATTACGGTCTGTCCGCCGCTGTGTTCACCCGCGACACCGCGCGGGGCCTGTCTGTCGCGCGCCAGATCAAATCGGGCATCTGCCATGTCAACGGCCCCACCGTGCATGATGAGGCGCAAATGCCGTTCGGCGGCGTCGGGGCCTCGGGCTATGGCCGCTTCGGCGGTCGGCAAGGCATCGACGCTTTCACCGAAACCCGCTGGATCACAGTGGAGACAATGCCGGGGCATTTCCCGATTTAAGGCACCTATGTAGCGTGCATGACGCGTGCTAGGGCGGCGACATGATCGCCAGGCTCAAATCGCTGCGTGTGCGGGTTGGGCTGTTGATGTCGCTGGTGATGATCGTCATCGCGGTGATGCTTATTCAGCGACATCGCGCGCACAACGCTTTCTTACCTGCGGCACCCGAGACGATCCTTGCTGATCCTGCTCAACCGCGCTCAACACGGGCGGCTTAGTATATCCAGAGGTGGTTCCGGTAGTTTGGACAGTTTGATGGTTAATCATAAGTGGATTCCATCGGACGATTCACGCTGCCCCGGCCAGCCGGGGCGGCGTGGCATAACAAGCCTCATCCGGGGTCTGTTTGTCAAGGCTTGAATGGGGTTGTTCCTGGTGATAAAAGTTGTAATCCCAGCCCGCGACCGCTCACCGTGTATGTCTGCGCGTCCTTCCTGATCCTGATCAGTACAGACTGGTTCATCAGCGAAGCTTTGGATGAGGCGCAAACTACAACGGCAGCCCGACATAATTTTCGGCAATCGCGGTCTGCGCAGCGCGCGATGAAGCGATATAGTCAAGTTCGGCGACCTGCATCGCGCGCTCGAATGGGCCATCTTCGGGGAAGCGGTGCATCAGCTTGGTGAGCGACCAGGAGAATCGCTCGCACTTCCACACCCGCGCCAGGGCCTTTTCGGCATATTTCGCGATACCGTCATTGTCGCTTCGTGTGAAAAAACCGATCAGCGCGTCTGACAGATAGGCAACATCCGAAGCTGCGAGGTTGAGCCCCTTGGCCCCGGTGGGCGGAACGATATGCGCGGCGTCCCCTGCCAGAAACAGGCTACCATGCCGCATCGGCGTGAACACGAAGCTGCGCAACGGCGCGATCGATTTTTCCAGCGCCGGGCCGCGGGTGATATGCGGGGCAACATCGGGACCGAGCCGCACAGCCAGTTCATCCCACAACCGGTCGTCGCTCCAATTCTCAACCTTCTCCGTCAGCGGCACATCAATATAATATCGGCTGCGGACTTTCGATCGCATTGAGGCGAGAGCGAAGCCGCGCTCATGGTTGGCGTAGATCAGTTCATCATGGCAGGGCGGCACATCGGCGAGAATGCCGAGCCAGCCGAATGGATAGACACGCTCATAGTTGCGCGCGGCGCTTGCCGGGATGGCTTTGCGCGAGGGGCCATGAAAGCCGTCACACCCGGCGATGAAGCGCGCATCGATCCGCTGCTTGGTGCCGTCCTTTGTGTAAGTGACATAGGGAGTATCACTCTCGACATCGTGGAGTGACACGTCGCCTGCTTCGTAAATAATCTCCAGACCCCGATCATGCGCGGCCTCCATCAGATCGCGCGTCACCTCGGTCTGGCCATAAACGATAACATGTTTGCCGGTCAGCTCATAGGTGTTGATCCGGATCAGCCGCCCGCCGTCAGCAAGGCAGAGGCCTTCTTCGAGCAGCCCCTCGGCATTGAGCCGAGCATTGATTCCCAGCCGGTCAAGCAAGTCGGTGGTGGTGCGCTCCAGCACCCCCGCCCGGATGCGCCCGAGCACATAATCGCCGCTCACCCGCTCGACGATAACG
The DNA here is from genome assembly GCA_028869975.1 of Alphaproteobacteria bacterium. Taxonomy (GTDB): domain Bacteria; phylum Pseudomonadota; class Alphaproteobacteria; order Sphingomonadales; family Sphingomonadaceae; genus JAGWQR01. Next base: position 3,885 of record JAGWQR010000371.1, read on the forward strand.
CAGTCCACGTCCGCCTCGCGCAGCAAATGGCCAAGCAGCAACCCTGCTGGCCCTGCGCCGATAATCACAACCTGCGTTTTCATGCTTCAGGAACGCTCCTTCAGATTTTATAATCTGTCGATTTTATATGCTGGAAACTTGCTAAACAGACTATATTTGCACATTATTCGGTGCCAATCGGAATGCCTGTCAGGATATAAATTTCCTTTAATTTTGCGCTGGAACTTCCTCGGGGCATTTGGCAAATGATTAAAAACAAGACGAATTACCGGGGAATGGGTGATGGCGCAGATTGAGTTGGCCGCAGCAGATGCACTTGTGCGCACACTCGGTGCAGCCGGGGTATCGCGATACTATGGCCTGGCCAGCGGCAAGCTGGCACCGCTTTATCGTGCACTCGCCACGATCGATACAGCTCATTATACAGGAGTTCGTCACGAAGCGGCGGCGGCGTTCATGGCGACGGCAATTTTTGCCGGAGCCGGGGAACTCGCTGTTTGTCTTGGCGAGACAGGGCCGGGCGGGCTCAATCTGCTCAGCGGACTTGGGGGTGCTGCGGCGAATAATCTAGCGGTACTCGCCATCACGTCCAGCAACGATCAGGCGCTGACCCGACCTGATACGGGCGTATTCAGCTCAACCGACAACCTCAGTCTTTTCGCGCCGCTGATGAAGTGGAACGCGCGTGTTCATGATCCGGCGCGCATTCCCGAATTGGTGCGGACGGCATTGCGCGCGGCGTTGAGTGGACGCCCGGGGCCAGTTCAACTCGATATTCCTGCCGATGTGCTGGCGGCGACTGCGCATTATGATGAAGCTGAGCTTGATGCAAGGCGCTCAGACTTCATTGCGCGTTCACCGACTGCCTTGCCCGAGGCCATTGCCGTTGCAGCCAAAATGATGAAGGCCGCGCGAAGGCCCTTGATTATCGCTGGCGGGGGCGTGATCCGGGCGGGGGGCGCTGAAATGCTTGTGCGCTGTGCCGAACGCCTTGGCGCGCCGGTGATTACAACCCAAATGGGAACAGGCGCAATCCCAGACGATGCTCCACTTTGTCTCGGGCAGGGCGGGCTGCTGGGTGGTCCGTCGTCCAGACTGGCACTTGAGGAGGCAGATGTGGTGCTCGCGCTGGGTTGCCGGTTTTCCTCCTGGATGGCGATGGATGGCCCGCCTATATGGGCCGGTCCTGCGCATCAGGCGTTGATTCAAGTTGACATTGATCCGCTGATGATCGGGGCCAGGCGTTCATTGGCGCTCGGGATTGTTGCAGACCTGCGTTGTACACTCGAAGTACTGCACGAATTTTTCGCGCAGACGACACAGGACAATGATCCGGAATGGCTCAGCCGACTAGCGGGCGCCCGCGCTCAATATCGGGCCGCGCTGAGTGTACACGCCGAAGATACCAGTGTTCCGATGCACCCGGCTGCATTGGCGCGGGCAATCGGGGCACAAATTGGCCCGTCCGATCTGGTTGTGTTTGATGGCGGTCATACCAGCTTCTGGAGTCATGATTTTACCCCCGCGCTGGAGCCACGCACCCGATTTCATGAGCCCGGCATGTCGCATCTCGGCTTTGGTCTGCCTTGGGCACTCGCCCTCAAGCAGAGCGCACCGGAACGTAACGTGTTTTGCATTACCGGCGATGGCACTATGGGTTTTACCTTACAGGAACTTGATACCGCACGCCGCGAAGGCCTTAATATCATTGTTGTGGTGCATAATAATGCGCGTTTCGGCGTGATTGCGGCACGACAGGCGCGTGACGGCATAGCGCTCGGAACGGATTTGAGCGACACGGATTATGCGGCGATTGCTCGGGCGTTCGGATGCCATGCCGAGCTCATCACGCAACCAGAGGAGGTCTTGCCTGCACTTGATCGAGCCCGCGCTTCCGGTCTTCCTGCCTTGATTGACGCGCGTGTTCGTTTTGAGCCGCACCCGATGTTGCCGGTTTTCGGGCGCAGCAGCCAAGGATGACGTTCCAGCCCGTGAATAGATTATATTGATATTTTGGATTTGTAATTACCTATTAAATTGGTGTCATAGATACAAAGCATATGTTTGGAGGAGGAAGAATTATGCGTGTAATTTTGCTGGCATCCACAGCCCTGACTTTGTCAGTTCTCGGCTCACCTGCCTGGACGCAATCTGCGGGGCCGGTCGCCAGCGACTCGGCTCCTGCAGACATAGTTGTCACGGCGCAAAAGCGTACGGAGCGCTTGCAGGATATTCCTGTCTCGGCGTCTGTGCTCTCCAACCATGCTATCGAAGAAGCGCATGTTACCGACCTGTCGGACATCAACCGCGTTGTACCTTCTGTGGAAATCAAGGGAACTTTCAACGGACGTGTGCCTTATGGTATGCGCGGCATCTCGACCAATGCCAATGAAGGAACGATCGGCCTGACCTCAGGTGTCAATGTCGAAATCGACGGCATACCAGTGCCCGCGGACAGCTTTGCTGCCAACACATTGTCCGATATTGCGCAGCTTGAGGTACTCAAAGGCCCGCAGGCAACCTTGGGCGGGCGCACCGCATCAGCGGGTACCATCAACTTTGTTACCAATGGCCCTACCAATACTTTTAAGGGGTCGTTCAGCGCGATGGGCACCGATGACAAGGAATACCGGGTGGATGCAGCCGTAAGTGGCCCGATCAGCAGCAACGCCTCTTTCAGTCTGGCGGGTTTCGCCAGTCGGACGCCCTATCCGGTCTACAATAATGTTCAGAACACCCAAAGCTACGCCGATAACAAGAGCATTCGCGGCAAGCTGAAGTTCGAATCCGGCGATTTCGATATGCTGCTTACGGGCCATTATGCATTGGCCAAAGGTTATGGCGATACGTTTACGATGCAGTATCTGACGCCTGGGGCCACCATCTTCCCGTTTGTTTTCCCTCCCGCTGTCGCAGCGTCACGGGCTTATCCCTATCCCATCTATTATGGCAATACGACCATTGGTTCCCCGGTCAACATGGTCTCCAACTATGAAGATATGGATGGCTCGTTCGTTCTCAACTATCATATGGGCGGCACAACAGTTTCATCGACAACGGCCTATTTTCAGGAGAACCAGTTTCAGAGCCAGGACATTCTGAACTCGAACATCTATTTCTGGAATGACTCTTTCTCTTATCTGCGCGGATATCTGACCTCGATCGGCGTACCTGCAAGCCAGCAGCCAAACCCGCCTTTATTCAACAATCTTCAATCACAGGCGGGCAACGTCAAGCAATGGACACAGGAGTTCAAGATTGCTTCGGATGCGAGCAAGCCGGTCAGTTATCTCGCGGGTGCCTATTATTCCGATTTGTCGGTTCTGGCGAATGGGTTGCGCACATGGGCCGGCAACCCGACATCAAAGACCAACATCTCCACGACCAAGAGCTATGCGCTCTATGCCCGCGTAACCGCCAAAGCTTCGGACAAGGTCTCGATCATTGCGGGCTTGCGCAACAACTGGGACAAGATTGGCTGGAACGACACGGAAATATTCAATCCGGCTGCGTCGCAATATTATAACTGTAACCCCAATGCTGCGGGCGCCCCTTCGGGCTGCGCATGGAATCTGAGCGACAGCTCCAGCACTCTTGTCGGCGACTTTTCTGTTCAGTTCCACCCGAGCAAGGACGAAATGCTCTATGCGTCCTATACACGCGGTTACAAACCGCGCGCTTACAATACGGCGCACGATTTCCTATCCAACCAGACGGGGCCGATTGATACAAGCGCCGCAGCAGTCGCGGCCTATCAATCAGACCTGAACAACTTCGGCTCGCCCGCCAAGGCTGAAAATATCGACAGCTTTGAACTTGGTCTTAAATCTAGCCTGCTCGACCGCCACCTTACCGTCAATGCGGCTGCATTCTATACCAATTATCATAACTATCA
>JAGWQR010000372.1 GCA_028869975.1 Alphaproteobacteria bacterium
CCGCACCCAGCCTGATGCTGCAGGCCATTTCGGCGCATTCGGCGGACGTTATGTTGCCGAAACGCTCATGCCGCTTATCCTGGATTTAGAGCGCAAATACAAAGTCGCCAAAACAGACCCCGCGTTCAAGGCGCAGTTTGAGGATCTGCTGGAGCATTATGTCGGGCGGCCAAGCCCGCTCTATTTTGCCGAGCGGCTGACCGGGCATCTGGGGGGCGCGAAAATCTACTTCAAACGCGACGAACTCAACCACACCGGCGCGCACAAGATCAACAACTGCATCGGCCAGATTCTGCTGGCAATGCGGATGGGCAAAACCCGGATCATCGCAGAAACCGGCGCAGGCCAGCATGGCGTTGCCACCGCCACCGTCGCCGCGCGCTTCGGGCTGCCGTGCACCATCTTCATGGGCGCGCGCGATGTCGAGCGGCAATCGCCCAATGTGTTCCGCATGAAGCTGCTGGGCGCGGAGGTGCGCCCGGTCATTTCCGGCGCGCAGACGCTGAAGGACGCGATGAACGAGGCCCTGCGCGATTGGGTCGCCAATGTGCATGACACCTTCTACATCATCGGCACGGCGGCGGGGCCGCACCCTTATCCCGAACTTGTGCGTGATTTCCAATCGGTGATCGGCAAGGAGGCCCGTGCGCAAATCCTGGAGCGTGAGGGGCGGCTGCCCGATCTGCTGGTGGCGGCCATCGGGGGGGGGAGCAACGCGATCGGGCTGTTCCATCCCTTCCTCGATGATGCGAGCGTGGCGATGCTCGGTGTGGAAGCAGCGGGGCATGGCCTCGACAAGCAACATGCCGCGAGCCTCGCGGGTGGGCGATCTGGCATTCTCCATGGCAACAAGACCTATCTGCTGCAGGATGCGGACGGCCAGATCGAGGAGGCGCACAGCATTTCAGCGGGGCTCGATTATCCGGGCATCGGGCCGGAACATAGCTGGCTCAAGGAAATTGGCCGGGTGCGCTACGACAGCGCAACCGACCGGCAAGCGCTGGACGCGTTCAAGCTGATGTGCAAGCTCGAGGGCATCATCCCCGCGCTGGAGCCATCACACGCCATAGCCGCCGTGATGAAGGTCGCACCGACGATGGGCAAGGATCAGATCATCGTCGCCAATCTGTGCGGGCGCGGCGATAAGGATATCTTCACGGTGGCGGAAGCGCTTGGGGTTGGGCTATAGCCCTCTCCCCTTCAGGGGAGAGGGTTGGGAGAGGGGAATGCGTGAGCAGCGATTGACCAAATTCGCGCGCTCGATGCGAAAGGAAATGACTGAATCTGAAACACGATTATGGTTCGCATTGAGAGCAAAAAGATTTGAAGGAATTAAGTTTTGCAGGCAAAAAGTAATTGACCCTTATATTGCTGATTTTTGTTCAAATGAACCGATGCTGGTGATTGAGATTGACGGCGATAGCCACGGATATCAGGAGGGCTATGATGATGCCCGGTCAAGGTACTTGATTGACCGAGGGTATCAGGTTTTGAGATTTACGAATGTTGACATGATGTCGAATTTGGAAGGTGTGTTGACCGTGATTATAGAAACGATAACCCCTCTCCCAACCCTCTCCCCTGAAAGGGAGAGGGCTTAGTTATATGACCCCCCTCACTTCTCGCCTCGCCTCCACCTTCGCCACCTGCCGCGCTGCCAACCGCGCCGCGCTGGTGTGCTTCATCACGGCGGGCGATGGCGACACGGCAGCTAATCTTGATGCGCTCGTCAACGGGGGCGCCGATGTCATCGAACTCGGGATGCCGTTCACCGATCCGATGGCCGATGGACCGGCGATCCAGAAGGCCAATATCCGCAGCCTCGCGGCGGGCACGACCACGGCAGATATTTTCGCGATTGCTAATGCCTTCCGCGCGCGCCACCCCAACACGCCGCTCGTGCTGATGGGCTATGCCAACCCGATGACGACACGTGGCGGGGATTGGTTCGCGGCGGAATGCAGCAAAGCGGGCGTTGATGGCGTGATTTGTGTCGATCTCCCGCCTGAGGAAGACGCTGAACTCGGCCCAGCCTTGCGCGCTGCGAATGTGGATTTCATCCGCCTCGCCACCCCGACGACCGATGCTGCGCGCCTGCCGAAAGTGCTGACAGGCGCATCGGGCTTCCTTTATTATGTCTCGGTTGCGGGGATTACGGGGTTGCAACAGGCTGCACAGGACAGCATTGAGCGCGCGATCGCGCAGCTCAAGGCGCGTACGCAGCTTCCGGTTGCGGTGGGCTTTGGCGTGCGTACACCAACCCAAGCGGCGGCGATTGCGCGCGTGGCCGATGGTGTGGTGGTCGGTTCGGCGATTGTTGAACTGGTCGGCCAGCATGGTGCAGCAGCGCCCGCACATATCCGCGATTACGTGCGTTCGCTAGCGGCCGCACTCGCCACCGCGCGCA
>JAGWQR010000373.1 GCA_028869975.1 Alphaproteobacteria bacterium
AGCGCGTCCAGACTATCTGGTGCATCCGCGAGCTTGATCCAGTTAAACTGGAGGTTCTGGCGGGTGGTGAAATGGCCATAATCGCGATCATATTTGCGCGCAATGTGGGCGAGCATCCGCATCTGATTGCTGTTGAGCGTGCCATAGGGGATGGCGACGCGCAGCATATAGGCGTGCAACTGGAGGTACAGCCCGTTCATCAAGCGCAATGGCTTGAATTGGTCCTCGGTCAACTCACCTGCTATCCTCCGCGTCACCTGATCGCGGAACTCTGCCACCCGGGCGTCAACAATCGCCCGGTCAAACTGGTCATACTGGTACATGCTAAATCACCCATTCGCCGATGTTGGCGTCGGCCGGTTTCAAGCTCAGATCGAGCCGCACTGTAGGGCCGAGTGCGCGGATACGATCCTTGATATGCGCCGGGCGTGGACCTTGCTGTGTTGTTACGGCGTCGATCAGATAAGGCGCGTTGACCCGGCGGGCACCTTCCTCGCGGTGAAGGATCGCTTCGCCACTGGTTTCGACATCGACCGCATCTTCGACATGGTTTGACCACCAGCCGTTCGCCCACCAGACCACTGCACCACTGGCCAGATCATTTCCAGTAAGAATTTTCACACGTCCTCCGGCTTATAAGCGGTTTGTTCAGCATGGAAACACCATGCGTCAGCCGGAACCGTCAGGCAAATGAGTCTTTGTTGCGCGGGGCTAAGCTGTGCTTTCGGCAACCCAGTCACGCAGCCCGATGCCGATCGAGGCGCGGACATTGTCCTCTTCATTGGAAACAACCGGATAAGCGCAATAATCGGCGGCATAGGTTGCGCCGGGCCGGTGATTTCCAGACAGCCCGACGCCGCCAAGCGGGGCGTTGACCGGCGGTGAGTTGGTTGCGCGGTTCCAGTGCACCAGCCCTGCGCGTGAATTCGCCCAGAACTGCTCATACTGCTTCGGGGTACCGCCGATGAGTGCAGCGGAAAGCCCAAAGCGCGTGTTGCATGCCTCAGCGACCGCTGCATCAAAATCCGGGACACGGATGAGTTGCAGAATAGGGCCGAACAATTCTGTGTCCGAACGTTCCTTGATGTCAGTGACATCAATTAGCGCAGGTGAAAGGAACGGACGCCCGGCGACCGGGCGATCAAGATGCCGGATCGGGCGACCACCCCCGGTCATCATATCCAGAAAGGCTTCCTGAAGCTGGTCAGCAGCCGCATTGTCGATAACCGGCCCCATATATGGGGGTGGCGAACTATGCGGCTCACCTACAATAAGCCGGTTCATCAACTGTCGGATTTCCGCAAGAAGTGCGTCTTGCTTGCCGTCCTCAACGATGAGCCGCCGCGCGGCCGTGCAACGCTGTCCGGCAGACAGAAAGGCCGATTGGACAACCACCACGGCTGCCGAGTGCATATCAGGCGCGTTCCAGACAACGATCGGATTATTACCGCCCATCTCAAGCGACAAAAGCTTGTGCGGCATATCAGCAAAGCGGCGATGCAGCATGATGCCGTTGCGGGCCGTGCCGGTGAAGGTCAGCCCGTTGACATCGGGATGTGTAGCGAGTGCTTCACCAACTTCAGGACCACCAATTATGATCCGTGCAACACCCGTCGGCAAGCCAGCGGCGTGCAAACAATCAATCAGCAGCTTGCCGGTCGCCGGTGTTTTTTCGGAAGGCTTGAACAGCACCGCATTGCCGGCAATTAATGCGGGCAGGATGTGCGCGGTTGGAATATCTGCGGGTGCGGCATGCGATGTGATGACCGCGATGACGCCATGCGGTTTGTGGCGTAATGCGCTTCGTGCTCCCAATGCGCCATCAATCCGCCGCTGCGCGCTGCGCTCCATATAGCCGGCGATCGCAATTTCGACTCGGGCGATGGTTGATTCGATTTCGGCGCGCGCGTCCCAGAGTGGTTTGCCGGTTTCGCGTGCGATGGCGTTAATCAAATCCTCCGATTTACCGCGCACAACATTGGCAAAGCGACGCATCGTTTCAACACGCGCACTAAGCGATTGCGTGGCCCAGGCAGGCCAGGATTCACGCGCTAAAGCAATTTCGGCTTCAATTTCTGAAACCGGCGCACGCCAGAACTCGGCACCGGTTGCAGGCTCGATGGAAACTATTACTTCACTCGACATACCGGACTCTATATCTTGAAAAGCTTAATTTTTATATAGTTTGTTTAACCATGGCGACAACACGCATCCTTTGCATTGGCGGTTCTGATTCTGGCGGCGGTGCCGGCATCCAGGCAGATGTGAAAACGGTTACACTTCTGGGCGGTTATGCGATGACGGCGATCACCGCCATAACGGCGCAAAATTCACTTGAGGTGGCCGCAATCCAGTGCCTGCCGCCGGACATGGTTGCAGCGCAACTTGAGGCTTGTGTGGCCGACATCGGGGTTGATGCGGTCAAGATCGGGATGCTGGGCAATGCGGCCATCGCGCGCAAAGTTACGGC